>JACJXT010000011.1:613374-920062 GCA_020636535.1 Chitinophagales bacterium | reverse complement strand
TTATAAATTTGGTACTTACACCGTAAGAGCTAAAGAAGATGAAGAAGCTGAAAGGTTATTAGAAGATGCTAAATATTTAGAAAGTTTAGGTTGTTTTGGTATTGTATTAGAAAAAATTCCTGCTGCTCTAGCAAAACAAGTTACTGAAAGTGTTAGCATTCCTGTTATTGGCATTGGTGCTGGCAATGGCGTTGATGGACAAGTTTTAGTAACGCATGATATGCTTGGCATTACACATGAATTTAAACCTAGATTTTTAAGACAATACTTACATCTTTACGATGAAATAAAAACTGCTACTCAAGCATATATTGCTGATGTAAAAAGCAGTGACTTCCCTAGTGAAAAAGAACAGTACTAATATATTAGTTACTAGTCATTTGGCATTTAGTCAATAACTAATAAGCCATTTGATAATTGATATAAAAACAAAAAAGGTTCGCAATTTTTGCGAACCTTTTTTTATACCTATAGAAGTTTGATTATTCTCCTGAAAGATAAATATCCACTCTTCTGTTTTTAGCTTTGTCAGCTTCAGTGTTTTGGCTTTCAGTTACCCAAGAATTCTCACCATATGGTAATAATAAGATTCTTTGTGATATACCAACACCTTCTAAGTATCTTTTAACTGCATCACATCTTCTTGCAGATAATGCTTGATTGTAGTTTACATTACCTTCAGCAGAAGCATTACCAGCTAAATAGATAAAGTAATTGCCTTTCATTTCAGATAACTTAGTTTTGAATGCATCTAAACTTGCTTTAGCTTCATCAGTTAATTGATCTTCATCCCATTCAAAATAAACTGAACCGAATTTTTTGAATACTAAATCATCAATTCTTCCAGAAACTTCTTTGATAGACTCTGAATTTGAAGCAACATCATTGTTCAGCTTATCAACATCTTTACTAAGGTCTGTAACTTTGTTTAAAGCTTCATCACTTTTAGCCAATGCATCATCAGCAGTAACTTGAGCATTGTCTGCTTTTTGATTCACTTTAGCTAACTCATCATCTACTTTTTGTTTGTTTTTGTCGTATTCTTTCTTATCTACTTTTCTAACCAAGTTAGCTTGAATAGTTACTTCATGAGTATATCCAAAATAACTTCTCTCGTCTTTTAATGGTAATTCAAAAGTATAGAATAACTTAACTCTTTCTTTAATACCTGCACCAGCAGTTACATGAACACCAGCAGCATTAGGTTTAAAGAAACCACCGTCTCCACCACCAGTTCTATATCCAGCACCTAACCAAACTAATTGTTTGTAGCCAAACATAGCACTTAAATCTAACTGAGAACCTGTAGTTTTGTAATATCTATACAATACATAAGGCATTACCATCCAAGATTTTTTGTCTTTTCCTCCAAATCTTGCTTCATAACTAGCATTAACAAAATACTCTCTTTGATATTGAAACATGGTATTATCTCCATTCTCATCTAAGCCATTATTTCTAAATCTCGCTTTACCATTTAACACTTGAGGCACTGAAAAGCCAATATTTAAACCTTTCCAGTGATAATTAATACCTAATGCTAAATCAAAATTAGTTGTTCTACCATTGTAAATAGAAGCATCTAAAGAAATGTCATCTGTTGTATTGGCATCCCAACCATTAAAATTTTGAGAAATAATACCTGCCTGAATACCTATGGATAACTCATGTGTTTTTTCCTTATTGAAAGGAATTCTGTAGTTATAGGTAAATGAAGCCATGGTATTTCTAATTAACTTACCATTTCTGTCATGTATCAAAGTAGCACCTAATGCTGTATTTGATTCCTTAATTCTTGAATCCCAAGTGACACCACCAGTTAAAGGTCCATAAGGCATATTGTCATAATGCTTAATAAACTCTAAATTGATAGTACCACCATCTGGGTTATCTCCTGCTCTTGCAGGATTATACAAGAATGGATTGAATACATAGTTATTAAAAACTGGTAGCTGTTGTGCATGTAACTGATTAGCTGTAGTTAATAAAACTATGATAACTAAAAGCTTATTTATTATTGATTTCATCATAATCGATTTTCTTTGGTTTTATAATTCTTGTTAATTATCGTTTAATCGTTAACTGACCTTTGTAAACAGTACCATCTTCTAGAGCCAACACCCACCAGTATGCACCGTCAGGCAATTGCTCATCTTTGTATGTACCCTTCCAATCTTGACCATAACTGGTAGTTTCAAATACTTTAGCTCCTGCTCTAGCATACACACTCAATGTATAAGCTTGGTCTAAGTTTTCTAAGTATTTGATTACAAATGCATCATTAATTCCATCTCCATTTGGAGTAATTAAATCTGGAACTTCTAAATCATAGTTAGGTAATACTGTTACAACTACAGTATCTACATCAGAACAACCATGATCATCATCCCAAACTGTTAAGTATAACTCGTACACTCCTATAGAATCACTATAGAATGTAGGATTTGGAATATTATTCGGTTCTAAAGAGAATACATCATTAGTTAAAGGCAACCATTGGTATGTTGTACCGCCAGAACCATTTAACACAATTGGAACACCTTGTAAGGTCGAAACATCTTCTCCAGCATAAGCTACAGGATTAGGATAAACAACTACATCTGTAGTTGCAGGATCTGAAGAACATGCTCCTAAAGTAACTACTACTGTATAAGTTCCACTCATATCTGGTGTAACATCTGTAATAATTGGGTTTCTTACACTTGCGGTATAACCATTAGGTCCTGTCCATGCATAAGTAGCACCAAATACATTAGTTGCATTTAATTGAATCGTTCCATCTTCGCAAGTAGGACCATCATTATCTGCTATAATATTATCTGGGAATTTAGAGATTACAGCTAAAGTAGAATAAGTTTGAGAAACACAACCTGTTAAAACATCAGTCACTTTAACAAAATAGAATCCTTCATCATTTACTTCTGTAGCATCCATTATTACTGGATTTTGTAAAGTAGAAGTAAATCCGTTAAAGTTAGTCCACCAACTGAATGTTAAATTTGTAGCATCATCAGTATTAGCATATAATTCTAAATCTGAGTGTTCACAAATTGGTGTATTATTAGTTACACTAGTTAAAGTTGGTAATTCGTTTACAAAAACTTCTGCCATAGCAGCAGTACTTATACAACCAGCATTACTAGAAACCGTATACCAATATTGTGTAGTTGCTGTAAGTATTCCAGTATTTAATGTATTAGAAATTATAATTAAATCTGTTAAATCTTCATCACTATACCATCTTACTTCACCACCTAAATCACCTGTATTGAATGAAGTAGATTCACCAGCACAAATAGTATCATACAAATTAGCAGGAGTTTCTGGAACACCAGTTACAACTACAGTTACAACTGATAATTCGCTTTCGCAATATCCTAAGAATATTGAATTATCATGATAAACTCTAGTACCAACTAAGAAGTTATATGTACCTGGAGTTGTAAATGGACCAACAAGCAATGAATCATTAACAGCATTTAATGATAAGTCAATATCATGCTCAGCTAAGAAATTCAAATCCTCATCCCACCATACTATTGTAGTAGCTGGATTCTCAGGAACAAAATCGTTAATAAAGTTTGAATAATCTGCTATGATAGTAGCTTCTTCACCAACACAAACTTCTGCACCTCTAACCTCTGGTGCTGGTGTTCTATTAAATACATTTACATATAATGGAACTGGATCACTTACACAACCAGTTGCAAAATCATAAACTCTTAACCAATATACAGCATCGGAGTTAGCATTTATTTCTAGTTCTTCACCATCACCAGCAACTACAATCCAATCATTCAAAGGATCCACATCTTTTAGGTCATATAAAAACATAACTTGATTAACAGGATCTGCTAAATTAGGATAAATTGAGATTTGCTCTCCTTCACATACCTCAACTTCTCCGAAGAATGAAATTGGGTTATCAATGAAGGCAGAAACAACAGGAGCAGGTATTACCTCTACTTCGTAAGCAGTAGGAGCACTTAAACAAATACCATTATTAGCAACTGCATAATATGTAGTATTAGCAGATAAATTTGGCGTAGTATAAGTAGAACCTGTTCCTAGTAATATAGTTAAATCTGCGTCTGCATACCATTCAACAGTACCAGCATCACTTGTAGCTTCTAATGTAGCAGAAGTATTTTCACAAATTGGATCATCACCCATAACAGATGGAGCAGTTAATGCAGGTAATACTGTAAATGTAACAGGTGTTCTTCCATTGCCACAATCAGTAGCATCACCACATTGAGCATAGAAAGTATAAGCACCTGGATCAAGTGTTTCATAATCAGTAGGTACGAAAACCATTTCGTCACCAACTTGCGTACCATCTACAGGAGCATCCCACCAAGAAATATCACCACCAGTAGCAGGAATCATCCAGTTTATTGTTATACTTGAGGCAGTAACAGAACCACCATCACCAAATGCTTCATCTTCAATATCCATAGTCCATATACCAGATGCATCATTTCCACTTAATAATGCCAATGGTAAAGTTGGTTGGTATGTGCCTGCAGGCCAGTCATAGTCTCCTGGTTGAGATGTAAAAGGAGGGTTTGATGCCATATCATCAAAAACATATGTTTCAGGTACTGTACCAACACTACTTCCATAATTATCTCCTGCAAATGGTGCATGTAAAAATTCTAAACTACCACTAACAGGAGCATTCAAAGTTGCAATTACATCTGATACCCAAGTATGATTCATTGTCATACTTACAGTAACACTTGTAACTGTAGCACCAGCTGGAATTGCAGAAGCATCAAAAGAAATTGGGCCATACAAAGCTCCATCTTCATCACTTATAATAATTGGAGTACCAGTACCATCAACAGTTAACATACCAGTTTGACTTGGTGTACCACCAGCACAAGAAGCCATAAGACCTTCGCCTGTTGGTACTGTTTGTCCTTGACAAATGGTATAATCGCTTGTAAAGTAAGGTAATTCTGGAGCAGGATTTACAATTACCGTAACCATTGAGTCTGCACTAGAACAACTACCACTTGAGTTACAAGTAACATAGAAATTATGTGAGCCAGCAACTAATCCAGTAGCTGTGTATTCTGAACCGACAAATAATAAATTAGTTAAACCCGCATCTGCATACCATTTAACCTCTCCACTGCAACCAGTAGCCGTTAATGTAGCATCTTCGCCCTCACATATAGTATCTGGCTCTACCATTGGTTTTTCTAATTGTTCTACCACTGTAACTGTAAAGTTTGTATATGGCGAATAACATCCTTGGGCATCAAGAGTAAATACAGAATAGTTATATACACCCGCAGGTAATGTCCCTATATTAGTAGTTACAGGTAAAGTTGTACCAAAAGAAAAATCAAAAGGAACAATCTCATATATATAAGGTGTACCTATTGCACTTGAAAACTCTATACCTCCTATTTCAGGATAACCAGGATAACCATCAATAGCTGCATAACTATAGCCATATCTTACAGGAACAGCCGAAAGTATCACATCTTCTGTTTCACAGAATGTTAAATTATTAACTTGAGGAGCAGGAATTGCTGGCTTTACCTCTACATATATAGAACTTAGACCACTTGGACACATACCTGCTGTATCTTTTGCATAATAATAAGAAGAAACTGATGGAGTTACTGTAATAAAAGCACCTGTTCCTATTTCAGCAGCACCACCATCTGTGTACCAAATAGTAGTAGCATTACCACCACCTAAATCAACAGAGCCACCATAACATATTGTATCTTGACTTCTTGTTAAAACTAAAGCTGCGTTATCGTTTGTTACAGTAACATCTACTTGAGTAGCTGAACTAGCACAACCACTATCAGCTTGTGTAACCCAATAAGAAGTATTTGTTGTTAATGCTGGTGTAGTAAAGTTAGCCCCCACTTGTAATTGCTGAGTTAAAGCAGCATCTGCATACCAAGAAAACGAAGCATTTGGTTCGCCAGTTGCTGTTAAATAAGCTGACTGACCATTACAAACTGAAGTACCATTTGCTGTTGGAGCATCTGGAATAGTAATAATATTGAAAGTTTGAATTGTTGGGTCGCTAATACAACCAGTATTTGGATCTTCTATCGTAACTGTTAAATATGCTTGTCCTGGAACATTCCAATTATAAGACCAATTAAAAATAGTATCCGTTATAGTATTATTAAAAGTATATACTGAACCATCCGCTAATGTATATTGTCTATGCATTAAAAAGCCAATTTGTTCATCATTAACTCTAAAATTTGTAAAAACATTCATACAGCCATCAACAATTTCTACTTGCGGAGATGTTGGTTTTGGATTTACTGTAATATCATGGTAATCTACAGCACTTTTACAACCAGTAGCTGGATCTACAGTAATAGCATAAATAGTAGTAAACTGTGCTAATGGTTGTGTAGTAAATGTAGCACCAGTAGCAAGTGGATCAATATCAGCAGCAAATTCACCAGCATCATATGACCACCAAGTTTCGTAAGTACCATTATTATTTAAATCCGTCAATTGTACAGTATCTCCAGAACAAACTTCACTAAGACCATCTATATCTGGAGCAGTTGGTAGTGGATTTACTATTATGTCAATTTGAACTGGAGCTGTTTCGCAGTTTGCTGTTAATTGACGCGTAACCCAATAAGAAACTGTTATTGGAGCATTTGTTGTATTTATTAATCTTGGGTCATTTGTTGGTGTAATAGTTTGAGCACTACCACCAGATGTTAAGAAGTTAGCTCTTGCTGCATCTGTATACCATCTAATATTAATATCTGCTGGATCAACACCACTTAATATTAATTCTGCATTTTGACCAGAACAAATAGTTCCACCAGAAGCTAATGCAATACCTGACATTGCTACAGCTGTTACATCTACTCTATAATTAATAGAATAACCAGGTGAAGTACCAGTACTTATAGTATAGTTATTTGTACCTACTACATTAATAGGTACATTAACTAAACTTGAAAATTCGTGATTAGCATCCCCAGCATTATAATCTAAATTTCCACCACCTTCATTTTCCCATCCTTCTAACTGAAATTGTACTTGTTCAATATCACAGTTATTAGTCAAAGAAAACACAGCTGTATTTTCTGGGAAAGAAGAATTACAGGCAGGATTACCAGTTCCTGCAAATCCTGAAGGATCTGGACAGCCACCTGAACCAATAACATGATTACAATTGTTATCGAAACCAAATGGATATCTATCTAAAACAGGAGCACCTCCACTGATATATGTTATTCTTGTAGCCCAAGACACATCACATCTGTCTATAGGTCCAATAAAAGTTACCCAACCTCCGTCCATAGCAAAGTCGTTATAACTTCGTTGTGTTACCGTAATGGTAGCATTAGTAGCAAGGTTCATTTGAGCTTTAGCTTCATTAAGTAAGCTAAAGAGCATCAGAAGCACCAAACTAAATTTTAATTTCTTTAAAAATGTATTTCCTAGCATATAAAAAAGTTTTTGTTTTTATAATTGGTATTAAATTCTTCTTTGGTGTAAATTTAAGTTAAAATTTGTAAAAACAAAACACTTATGGTAAAAAAAGTTAATTTTTTTTTTAATCAAACTAGATACAAGATTGTCAAATACACCTATTAAGGTTTATCACTATATGTTTATATTGCTAGTAATGAGCATTTTATGTTATACAATAAGATAGTTTAAGTCTCATATATCTAAAAATTATCCATTATTATTGATATAAACTACTTTGTACTTTTGTATAAATAAGCTACTATTGAGTAGCAGTCTAATCGTATTTAGCTTTATTACAAATTATGCATTAAGTACTTTATTATACCATGAGTTGCACCCATGGTTACTCAAATTGAAGTATTTTATACTTCTAGTTCTAATACTTAAGTAGTATTCAAAACAGCGTTATGCTTTATATTTTGATATTGTGGGAAAGAAACTGCCGACGCTACGAAAAGAAACTTCTGACATCACGAAAAGCTAATTTTAAGAATGGTGTTTCTCTTTTATTCTACTACTCAATATTTGTGTGCTAATAAAAGTAAAAAGAATGATGGTAACTGTACTTATTGGCATAATAATAGCTGCTATTATTGGAGATAATTTACCTTGTACTGCAAAGGAAATGCCTATTATATTATAAATTAATGATATTAAAAATGATCCTAATATTACTTTCTGTGCTTGTTGACTAAATTTTATCAACTGATATAATAGTGGCAGTTTGTCTGCTTGAAGTATGGCATCGGAAGCTGGTGTGAAATTATTGGTATTGTCTGTTATTGCAATTCCAACCGAAGCTGTTTTTAATGCACCTGCATCGTTTAATCCATCACCAATAAATAACGCTGGTTCTGTTTGTTGTAGTGTTGTAATATAATTTTGTTTATCTATTGGCATTTGGTTAAAATACATTGCTGTTGTTTTGCCAAATACTTTTTTAAGCTTTTGTTCTTCGTGATTATTATCGCCAGATAAAATTGCTAGTTGAAACTTGTCTTGTAATTGCTGAATGAGTTGTTGCAATCCACTGCGATAGTTTTGTTGTATTTCAAATCTACCTATATATTGATTATCTATTGATATATATACTGCTGTTGACTGAATTTGGTCTTGTGCTTTAACAAATGAAGCACTGCCAATTTTATAATACTGTTCATCAATCCATGCTTCTATGCCTTTTCCGTCTGTATTTTTATAGTGTTTGATTTGTGGAAACTGCTCTACTTTTAAATAGGTTTTTATAGCTTTACTTAATGGATGATTAGATTGATTTACCAATGCACTTATATTTATTTTTATATTATTTTCTAAAGGCAATCCGTTATAATTGACTTGCATTTTATTGAGATTGGTTAATGTTCCTGTTTTATCGAACACTATTGATTTTACTTTGGCTAAGTTTTGTATAACTAATTTGTTTTTGACAAAGAACTGATGTTTTCCTAAAATTCTAATGACATTTCCATAGGTGAAAGATGCAGACAGCAACAAAGCACATGGACAAGCTATTATTAAAATAGTAGTTAATACATCAAACACTTTTTGATAATTGCCTTGAAATATCCAATATAAAGAAGCCAATGCTGCTATTGATAAAACAACTATAGTAAAATATTTACTTAAAATATCTTCATATTTAGTATCCTTATTACTATCATCTGATGAATTATTCCACAGCTCTGTTAAATAACTTTGATTGAGTGTTTTAACTACCAACATTTGAATTTTTCCATCTACTTGTTTTCCTCCTGCATAAATTAAATCGCCAATATTTAAATTTACTGGCATACTTTCTCCTGTTACAAAACTATAATCGATTGTTGGTTTGCCTATGGTACAAATTCCGTCAACTGGAATTAATTCGTTGTGATGAATTTCAATTACATCATCGACTTGAATTTTATCTATAGTTGTTGGAATAATATGATTATTTACTATTTTATTAACTGCTAATGGAAAAAACGATTTAAAATCTCTTTCAAAAGAAAGCGACTGATAAGTTTTGTCTTGTATTACTCTTCCTAACAACATAAAGAAAACGATACCAGAAAGTGTATCGAAAAAACCTGGACCTATGTTAAATGCTATTTCGTAGATGCTTCTTACAAAAGTTAAAATTATAGCAATTGACAACGGAACATCAATATTTAAATATTTATTTTTTAAACCTTTGTAAGCACTTGTAAAGAATTCTGTAGCACTATAAAATACTACTGGAAGCGACAACAGCAGATTTAGTCCACGAAATAAATTTTTAAATTGTTCTACAATATCACCATTAAATGCAAAGTATTCTGGAAAAGAAAACAGCATGATATTGCCAAAACAAAATCCTGCAACACCTAATTTATATATTCTTTTTTTATTAAATGATTTTGATTGTTGTACTGTCGTATTTTCAAAACTAATATAAGGTTCGTAACCTAATTGTTCTAGTAACAACACCAATTCTTTAATTGAAATTTGGTGATGATTGTAACTAATAGTAATTTCTTTATTTACAAAATTAACTACAGATGAATATATATTTTCATTTATTATAGGTAAATTTTCTAGTAACCACAAACAAGAACTACAATGTATTTGTGGAATATAAAACTGTACTTTGGTAAAATTATCATCTTTAAAACGAATGAATTTTGAAGCTACTGTTTCATCATCTAAAATATCATATTTGTCTTGTCTGATATTATCTTTTTTGGTAAGTCCTGGATGATTATTTAATTCGTAGTAATCGCAGAGTCCGTTTTGATTTAAAATTTCAAAAACCGTTTTACAACCAGTGCAGCAAAAATATTTTTCTTCCAAATGAATGTCTTTGGTTTCGCAAGTTTCGCCACAATGAAAACATTGTAATTCGTTCTCTGTATGTTTACTCAAGTGTTTAGTTTACAAGACAAAGTTAGCAGAAATTAGTGTAAGGAAAGATGATAAAAGTCAGTAGAATAGTATTGGGTAGTGAGTAATGAGTAGTGAGATTTTTAGTAGTAAGTAGTAAGATTTTTAAAACATCTTCGTTAAAGTCAGATTGACCAATCAATCAAAAATATTAGCTGTTCTGACTAGTTTAGCTTGATTGACAATTTTTATTCTTTTGCCAGACATTTCAATAATGTCTTCTTTCTTCATTTCAGATAAAAAACGAATACAAGTTTCGGTTGCAGTACCAACTATGTTTGCAAAATCTTCTCTAGAAAGCGTTACATTGATGTTGTTTTCATCATCTACACCATAGGTTTCTTTGAGATACAATACTACTTCTGCTACTCTTTCTCTAACTGGTTTTTGTGCTAAGTGCATGAGTGCATCTTCGGTAGATTTTAGTTGGTTAGACAAAATCTTCATCATCTCGAAAGAAAGATTAGCATCTTTTTTTAAGATACCCGTAAATATATCTTTTGGTATAAAACATACATTGCTATCTTCTAAAGCAATGGCTGAACCAGAATATTTATTGCCTGTAAGTAGTGCTTTATAACCCAAAATATCGCCAGATTTTACTAGTCGTACTATCTGCTCTTTGCCTTCTTCTCCTAGTTTAGACAATTTAATTTTTCCTTGATTGACACAAAAAATTCCAGTAGCATAAGCACCTTCTTTAAACAGCATCTCTCCTTTCTTAAAAGTTGCACATATTTTGTGCGTATCAATGCTATGATGATAATCGTTTTCTGGATTGCAAATGACATGCGAAAATCTTTGTGAGCAATGCTTACATTCTATGTGCTTAAAACCTTCTGAATTCACATCATAATATTACGAATTTTAGGTATGTTTAACAAGAAATTAAGTGAAATTTTAGATTAATATTCTGTTTATTAATAGTAGTGAGTAGATTTGAAAGCATCAGAAAGCATCAGCGTCCTCTTCGAGTGACACTGATGGGAAAAGGAATTACGGAATGACGAAATCATGGTTACTTAAATGACGCTAAATGTATAACGGCAATATTATTCGACAAAAGTTATTTGTTTGATTACTTTATAGTAGATATATTCTTTTAGTTTGGCATTAAAGAATTCTTTGTCTTCGTAATCAATAATAACAGATTTACCTACAAGCGTGTTAAAGTTTTCCATTAATTGATTAGCACCAGGAAAATGTTCTAGATAAAGTAATTTTGTTTTTTTTAGATTTTTATCTTCAATAAAAAGATATATAAATTCTCCTTCTTCTACTACTGTAATCTTTCCTTGTACTGTTGATATTACTCCATTGGTATTTTCATTTATAAAATCATCTTGTTTATCAATTAAATTATTATATATTTTTGCAAAAGTTTCTGGACATCTAAATACTAATTTTTCACCAATCATAATAACACCAAGTTTTTCTCCAGTTTTAGAATTGAGTTTAGCCATATCATATTTATATTGGGATTTAAGTTCTGCTTCATACATCTGAGCATATTTTAATATTTCTAATCCAAATAAAAGTTCTGGATTGCTAGAAAGTTTTGAAACATCTTGTTTTTCAAATGAAGCACAAATACTATCGCAAATAACATCTAAAATATCTTCTGCTTTAATATTTATACTATAAAATAATATTGTAATAAATAGTATCTTTTTAAACATTTTTTTTTAAAATTTTAAGTGTTTGATGGTTGTTTTTTGCTCCATAATTTGATGTAGTGCATCAATGCCTACTTTTAAGTGTAAGTCTACAAAATTTTTAGTAACAATTTTATCACTTTCTTCTGTTTTAACGCCTTCTGGAATCATAGGTTGGTCGGACACTAATAGCAATGCTCCAACTGGAATAGCATTAGCAAATGCTACTGTAAAAATGGTAGCTGTTTCCATATCAATTGCCATAGCTCTAATTTTTCGTAGATACTTTTTAAACTTTTCATCGTGTTCCCAAACGCGTCTGTTGGTAGTATAAACAGTGCCTGTCCAATAGTCTAATTCGTTTTCTCTAATAGCAGTAGAAATGGCTTTTTGTAGTGCAAACGATGGTAGTGCTGGCACTTCTGGTGGAAAATAATCGTTACTAGTACCTTCACCACGAATAGCAGCAATTGGCAAAACAAAATCGCCAATTTCATTTTTCTTTTTGAGTCCTCCACATTTTCCTAAAAACAATACGGCTTTAGGTTTAATGGCCGACAATAAATCGAGCATAGTTGCTGCAACTGGACTTCCCATTCCAAAATTAATAATGGTAATATTATTTGCAGTAGCATTAATCATTGGTGTATTTAGTCCTTTTACTTCTACTTGATTGAGTTCTGCAAATTTATAGATGTATTTATTAAAGTTAGTTAATAGTATATATTGTCCAAATTCATTTAACTCTGTACCTGTATATCTTACCAACCAATTTTCTACTATTTCTTCTTTAGATTTCATTGTTTAAATATAGTTAAATTCCTTGTTGTTTATTGTTTTCTTTAAAATTAAGAAATTCATTAGGCGTCATTACTGGAATGGACGATTGTTTATAATCTTTAGTATTTCTTGTGATTATTGCATCTAATTTTTCAATTTTTAATGCAGAAGTATATTGAATAGCATCTTCAAAATCTGAAAAATTATTTTTTAGAGCTTCCATTATTTCTTTTTTAGTTGTTCCTATTATTTCAGTTATATCAATCAATGATTCAATAACTTCTATTGATTTTTTATGACCTAAAAATTTTCTTAATATATAATAAATATTATTTATAGACAATGCAGACAAATATAAGGTAATTTCGCCCTTATGGTTTAGCTCTAAAAGTTGGCTAGCTGAATCTGCAAATGGAGTTCTATTGGTGAAAAAATCTATAATAACATCTGAATCTATAAACAATCTATATATCATACTTTTTAGATAATTCTTCCTCTAAAATATGTTTATAATCTATTGATTCATCTATTTTAATTATTCCTCTATACTTATTTATATTTGAATCACGGTGTTTTGATTTTCTTTGACTTCTTTTTATCGCTATCAACTTAAAATAACTTTCTACTATTTCAGAAAGACTTTGCCCATTTTCTTTAGCATATGCTTTAGCAACTTCGACAACTTCTTTTTCCATGGTCAATGTTAGTTTAGTACTCATTAGTCTTTTCTTTAAAATTAGATATTTATTTTCAAGAATACAACAAACTAAATGCAAAATAAGTTCCTATTTATGGAAATACGCCCATTTCTTGATATGCTGTTCCTATTTTATCTAGTGCGTAAACATAGGCAGCTGTTCTCAAATCTTTAATGGCTCTGTGTTTTTTTAGTACACTTCTAATATTATTATATGCTTCTATCATGGTATCTTCTAAACCAGAATTTACCAAAGCCAACTCATCTGCACCATGTACTAAGTCTCTTTGTTTTTTGGTGATTTTTTTTCCAGTTGTACTTTCAACTATATTTAATATGTTGCCAAATGCATTATCTTGAAAACGGTTGTCCATTCGTCCAAAACTCACATGCGATAAATTTTTTAACCATTCGAAATAAGAAACGGTAACACCACCAGCATTCAAATACATGTCTGGAATTATCATCACACCTTTCTCTCTTAAAATTTCATCTGCTTCTTGAGTAACTGGTCCGTTTGCACCTTCGCCAATAATTTTTGCTTTTACTTTTTTGGCATTGGCTTTTGTTATTGTAGACTCTAATGCAGCAGGAACTAATATATCGCAATCTAATTCGATAATATAATTTGGATCTGGAAAAAATGTAGCATTTGGATAATTTCGTATTGTTCCTTTTTTTATTTGATATTTCTTCAAATCATTAACATCAATTCCTTCTTTGTTGTATAGTGTACCTTCTTTTTCTGAAATTCCGACTATCACAACACCATTATCAAACATAATTTTAGCTGTGTGATAACCTACATTTCCAAAACCTTGTACACATACTTTTTTACCTTCAATACCAACCGACAAACCTAATTTTTCCATATCTTCTTTAAACGAACATGCATGTCTTATACCATAAAAAACACCTCTACCTGTTGCTTCTGTTCTGCCATGAATACCACCATTAGAAACTGGTTTTCCTGTAACACAACCATGTGCATCTATTTGCGACTGATTGAACTGAATGTATGTATCTGCAATCCAACTCATTTCTCGAGGACCAGTACCGTAGTCTGGAGCAGGCACATCTAAAGATGGACCAATAAATCCTTTTTTAATAAGTTCGAAAGTATATCGTCGAGTAATTTTTTCAATATCTTCTACATTATATTTTTTGGTATCGATTTTAATACCACCTTTTGCACCACCAAATGGCACATTTACTACAGCACATTTGTAAGTCATTAATGAAGCCAAAGCCATTACTTCTTCTTGGTCAACCATATCACTATATCTAATTCCACCTTTTGTTGGCAATTGGTGGTGACTGTGTTGTACGCGATAAGCTTCAATTACTTCTATTTTATTTTTGATTTTTACAGGAAACTTTATTCGATAAACAGCATTACACGATTTAATTTGTTCCATTAAACCTTTGTCTTTAGCAAATTTAGTGTACTTAGCAGCATGGTCGACATATGCTTGTACATTTTCGTAAAATTTGGAACCTGAACTCATATATTATTTTTTTGATGTTCTTCTAATTGGTTTACTTTTCTATCGATTGAAAAAAGAAAAGCAATTAGTCCAATAAAAATTATTAGTATAACAATAAAAACAGCAGTAAGTTTACCATTACTTAATATTAAATCTCCCATAACTTATAATTCTAAATTTAAAATTTTTCTTTCTAATTTGTCAAGTCTTATTAAAATTTGTGCTATCCAATAGCTTAATAATATCCAACCAATAACTGCTGGATAAAATACCAAACGCAAATTATTATCTAAATCGTAGGCATTAAAACCAGGATTTCCGCCATTTCCTGGATGTAGTGATGAATCTGTAATTCTTGGAATAACATTAATCAACACCATAAACATGACAAATGAGAATATGTTATATACTGCACTTAAACGAGCTTTCATTTGTTCGTCTGAAAAAGAATTTCGCAAAATAAAATAAGCTACATATACCAATATAGCCGCAGCAGCACCATTGAGTTTTACTTCTTGAAACACCCAAAATTTTCCCCAAGTTGCTTTTGCCCAAATTGAACCAGTGATAATTCCCAATAAACCAAAAACAAAACCAACTTTTGCGTAGTTAGCTGCTTTAATATCATCTAATGGATTCTGTGTGCTTAAATACTTAATGCTATAAAATAAAGACAAAAACATTAAAAACATCATGCTGAACCACATTGGCACATGAAAAAACAAATTTCTAATAGATTCTTCTAAGATATTTAACTCAGGAACATTGAACAGTAAACCAGCTACTAATGAATAAAAAAGACATATTACAGCAAGTATTTTCCACCAATAATTTTTCATAACTAATCTTTCCAAATAAACGGGAACAATATATTTGACAACACAATCACTATCATATCTAACAATAAAACTGCCATCAAATGTAAATACAAATCTTTTATTTCGGTATAAAAATCACATAAAAAACTTAATTTAACAGTTAGCAACATTAATGGTAAAACCAAAGGAAATGATAAAATAAATAACAATATTACATTTTGCGTTTTAGCTGTAATTCCAGATAGCAAACTAAAAATACTCGAAAATCCTAAACTGACTAAAAAAATAGTGAGTACAAAATAGAATGGATAATTAATTTTATTATCGAAAAAAATAAACATCAAAAAATAAACGGCTATACTTAATACAAAAATAGTAATAGTATTATATATTATTTTTGAGTTTATTAGAACAACAACACTAGCCACATTTTTTATATAGTAAAACTGTTCGTTGGCTTCTTTAATAAAAGTTCTATACACTGCATTTAGAGCTGTAAACAAAACAATAATCCAAAAAACGCTTAACCATGCATTAAAAGTTATCTTACCTTGAAAAACCAAATACACTAAGTAAATGGCACCAACTACATATGCAAAAATAGAACTAATAATGGTTTTATCTCTCCATTCTACTTTAAATTCTTTCTTAACTAATTTTGCTATTTGTGAAATTGTATTCAACAGCACAAATATCTATAAAAAAAAGAAAATAGTTAAAATTAATACCTAATTACGCCTTCCGAACCTTCGGAAGAAAAAATAAGTCAAAAAAACTGTTGATATAAGGTTGCGTAGCTACGCCACGCTCTTGCTTATAAAATTACTGCTAATAAGGTTGAAGTACTACGCACTTCTTGTTTAACAATAGAAGTATGAAATACTTCAATATGAGTAACCATGTGTGCAACTCATGGTGTAAAAAAAAGAAAATAGTTAAAATTAATACCAAATTACGCATTCCGAACCTTCGGAAGAAAAAATAAGTCAAAAAAAACTGTTGATATAAGGTTGCGTAGCTACGCCACGCTCTTGCTTATAAAATTACTGCTAATAAGGTTGAAATACTACGCACTTCTTGTTTGACATAGAAGTATGAAATACTTCAATGTGAGTAACCATGTGTGCAACTCATGGTATAAAAAAAGAAAATAGTTAAAATTTTGTGCTTATGCTTATATTTATCGCATGAAAAAAATTCTAATTGCCAACAGAGGTGAAATTGCAGTAAGAATAATTAAATCGTGCAAAAAATTAGGCATTCATACAGTAGCTGTTTTTTCTGAAGCAGACCGAAATGCTCCACATGTTCGTTTAGCAGATGAGGCTGTTTGTATTGGTCCTCCACCATCAAAAGATTCTTATTTAAAAATTGACACTATTATTGATGTTGCTAAGCAGTTAAATGTAGATGGCATTCATCCTGGTTATGGTTTTTTATCTGAAAATGCATTGCTAGCAAAAGCATGTGCTGATAATAATATTATTTTCATAGGACCTTCTGAAAAAGCCATAGAAGTAATGGGAAGCAAGTTAGCAGCAAAACAAGCAGTGGCTCAGTATAATGTACCATTAGTTCCTGGAACAGATAAACCTATTAGCGATGTGAATGAAGCAAAAGCTATTGCTACAACAATTGGTTTTCCTATTTTAATTAAAGCAAGTGCTGGTGGTGGTGGAAAAGGAATGCGTGTAGTAGAAAACGAGAGCGAATTAGAAGAACAGATGAATTTAGCCATATCTGAAGCTACTTCTGCCTTTGGTGATGGAAGTGTGTTCATAGAAAAATATGTAACAGCGCCACGACATATCGAAATTCAAATTTTAGGTGATAATCATGGTAATGTTATTCATTTGTTTGAAAGAGAATGTTCTATTCAAAGAAGACATCAAAAAGTAGTAGAAGAAGCACCTTCTGCTATATTAACTTCTGATTTAAGACAAAAAATGGGCGAAGCAGCTATTAATGTAGCTAAAGCTGTAAATTATAGTGGTGCAGGAACTGTAGAATTTATTTTAAATGAAAACATGGATTTTTATTTCTTGGAAATGAATACGCGTTTGCAAGTAGAACATCCTGTTACAGAGTTTATTACTGGAATTGACTTAGTAGAACAGCAAATTAAAATTGCGAATAATGAAGTACTACAAATTAAACAAGAAGATTTAAAAATAAACGGTCATGCAATAGAACTAAGAGTATATGCTGAAGATCCTGAAAATAATTTTCTACCAGATATTGGTACACTACACACCTACAAAAGACCAAAAGGAATTGGTATACGAGTAGATGATGGTTTTGAGCAAGGTATGGAAATTCCTATTTACTACGATCCGATGATTGCTAAATTAATTGTACATGCTAATAATAGAAATGAAGCAATTGAACTTTTAATTGAAGCAATTGATAGTTATAAAATTAAAGGAGTAAAAACCACTTTACCATTCGGAAAGTTTGTAGCCAAACATCCTGCGTTTATTAATGGCAACTTCGATACTAATTTTGTCAACCAATATTTTCATCCAAATCAGTATAATGAAAATGAATTGCTAGTAGCAACAGCAGTAGCCGCTAAAATACTTAAGCAAACTGAAAATCAATTTGATATAAACAACTACCTACCCAAATAAATAATTAATTATTTGGAAACACATTCATAATATGAGTAATATATTTTAGACTATATTTGTACGACTAACTAAAACTATATATAATGGAAGAAAGAATTCAATCATTTTTTGACTTAAATGTGTGGCAAAAAGCACATAGTTTAACGCTAAACATTTACCAATACACAGATAGCTTTCCAGAAAAAGAAAGAGGTACGCTAGTAGATCAATTAAAAAGAGCTAGCTCTAGTGTTGTTGTAAGTATTTCTGAAGGATTTCAGAGAAGAAACAAACAAGACAAAACAAGATTGTATAGCGATGCACAATCTGCTTTAAACGATGTTTACTATTTATTATACTTATCTAATGATTTAGGATATGGTACTTCTGCTCAACTACAAGAAGATACTATTGAAATACAAAAAATGCTAGGTGGTTTAATTCGTTCTGTTTTAGGTAAAAACAAACACCGAAATAGAAATGATGAAGATAGTGACAATAACGACAACAACGATGACAATAACTACAGTAGTCAAAAGAGCAACTCATCTAGTTTTGTAGGCAACAGCGATGCCGAAATGCTGTAAAAGATTAGCTTTTTTATTAACTTTAAATCATTAAGTACAAAATTAATGATTAAACAATTTTTTACACTAAGCTTACTACTGTTTATTGTGCAATTTAGTCAAGCACAAAACATACAATTACTATCCAATTTACCTTACAATACAGATTTATCAAGTTGTTGGGGTTATTACGATGCTATCAACCAAAAAGAATATGCTATTGTAGGAACTTATTCAGGTACTTCTATTGTCGATATAACGAATCCAACTACACCAACTCAAGTTGCTTTTCTTGGTGGAAGTGCTTCTTCTTGGAGAGAAATGAAAGTCTGGAGTCATTACGCCTATATTGTTCATGATGTTTCTAATGGTAGTAACGAAGGTATGCAAATTATAGATTTACAGTATTTACCAGATAGTGTAAAAACCTATAATATTAAAAATTTCACATCAAATGGCAAAAATATCAACATACAAATGGCACATACTGTCTTTATTGACGAAGATGGTATTTTGTACTTAAATGGTGGTCGTTCTACAACTGTAAATGGAGTAGGAATTTCTGGTACAATTATGTTCGATATTAGTCAAAATCCTACACAACCAGAATATTTAGGACACCAAAATGCAAAATATGTACATGATAGTTATGCAAGAGATAATTATTTATATGAATCTGAAGTTTATGCAGGAACACAAAGTATTTATGACATAAGTGATAAAGCGAATCCAATATTAGTCAGTACTACTACAACACCATATGCTTATAATCACAATTCTTGGACATCAGATGATGGCAATTATTTGTTTACTACTGATGAAAGAGAATATGCTCCTATTGGTGTGTATGATATTCACGATAAAAGCAATCCAATTTTAATTAGTACCATAAAAAATTCACCTAACGAAAGCGTTATTCCACACAATGTAAGAGTCATCAACGATTACCTTGTAGTAGCTCACTACAAATTAGGTGTTGTCATTTGGGACGCTAGCCATCCAGACAATATTATAAAAGTTGGACAGTACGACTGCTCTCCTAACTATGACAACATTGCTTCACCATGGCATGGCGTTTGGGAAGCATATCCATATTTTCCATCAGGAAATATTATTTTAAGTGATATTGACGAAGGATTATTTGTAGTAAAACCAAATTATATTAGAGCTGCTCGACTAGAAGGTACTGTTTATGATGCTATAACCAACCAAGTGTTGCCAAGTGCAGTTATTACATTTTTAGATGATGCTTCAATTAATAGTACATCAAATGCAATTGGCGAGTACAAAACAGGTAGAGTTGAAAATGGCATATTTAATGTTAGCATTGATTTAGCTGGATATATTAGCCAAACCGCTACTGTTTCCATTCAAAATGACTCAGTAACGATATTAAATATTCATTTAACGCCAAGAGGTGGTAAAATTGAAGGCAATATTAAAGATATTAATACTAATTTAGACTTACAAGGAGCAACAATTGCTATTACAGAACTTAGTAAAAACTATACTACTGATTCATTAGGATATTTTATTACAAATACTATAGATAGTGGCGTATACAATATTCATGTAGCATTGGCTGGATATATAAGTATAGATACAACAGTAACAATTTACAACGGAGTAATAACACTTCAAGATTTTTATTTGCAACCAATAGCTACCAACAAGATAGAAAATGCAGTACAAAAAATTAAAATTGCAGTACAAAACAAGCAAGTAATACTAATTAATAATCAAGCAGATTTATATACAACTTGTTTTATTAGCGATGTTTTAGGTAGAAAATACAATTATACATTATCTAACAATATTTTAGATTTAAGTGCACTATCCAATGGCACTTATTTTCTTACATTTGTATTGAATGATAAAACTTTGTATAGTCAGCAATTCTATCTTCATTAACAATTAGTTATAATTGTTGGCATTTACTACAAAATTACCTTCTTTTTTGTAGTGAAAGTAGTATATTTGCAACCTTGAAAAATAATTTATGAGCAAAGGAACAAGAATTTTTATTGGAGTAATTACAGCATTACTCGTTTTAGTATGTATCTATTGTTTGTCGTTTACCTTTAAAGTTAATAGTATAGAAAAAAATGTAATTGCAATGGCAGAAAAAGCTATTCCAATGCAAGACCCTACTAAACTTTATCCTAATAGCAAAATCAATCAGTTTTTATACGAAGATAGTATCAGACAAGAAAGAATTGGCTATAAAAACAGATACTTAGACTCTATTCAAAATGAAAAAGTATTTTTAGGAAGTACTTACAAAAGTGCTAAAAGTCAGCAATTAAACTTAGGACTAGATTTACAAGGTGGTATGAGTGTTGTACTACAAGTATCACTTAAAGAGTTATTGGTTTCTATGTCTGATGACAATCCAAATCCTGCATTTTTAAAATCTTTAGACGATGCTGAAAAAAATATGTCATCTTCTCAAGACGATTATATTAGCTTGTTCTACGAAGCATTCAAAAAGAACAGTCCAAACGGAAAGTTAGCACCAATATTTGCTACAAGACAATATGCCGACAGAATTAATTTCAATACTTCTGATAATGATGTACTAGATATTATTAGAGAAGAAGCTAGCTCTGCAATTAATAGAACATATAGCATTATTACTTCTAGAATTGACCAATTTGGTACTAAGCAACCAACTATCACTTTAGATCCTAAAAAAGCAAGAATCAATGTAGAAATTGCTGGTGTTGATAATCCTGCGAGAGTAAGAAAATTATTACAAGCAACTGCCAACTTAGAATTTTGGGAGACTTATAAAGCATCGCAAATAGGTCAATCAATTAACAGTGCTAACGATGCATTAAAAACATATTTAGCAAATAATAGCGATGAAACTACTACAACCGATGATTCGCCTTTAGTAAACGACGATATTCTGTCTGGAAATACTACTACAGACAGTACAAAAAATACAGGCAACGATTTACTGTCTGGCAATAAAGAAACTAACGCAAGTTCAGATACTTCGCAAGAAGCTAAATTTGAAGAATTCAAAAACGAAAATCCATTATTTGCTGTACTACAACCAGCAGTAGACAACAATAACAGATACATGGAAAGTCCAGTTATTGGTTATGTTAGAGCTTTAGATACAGCACAATTAAACAGCTACCTAAACAATCCAGATGTAAGAGCAGCTTTTCCAAAAGACATTGCCTTTATGTATGGTGCTAAAGCTATAGGTGGCGACAGCAAAGAAAACAAAGTTAAGTTTTATGCTATTTATGCAATAAAAGTACCTTCTAACTCAGATGAGCCACCACTAGATGGTAGTGCTATTTCTGAAGCAAGAGCAGATATTGATCAATACGGACAAACTATTGTAAGTATGCAAATGAATACCGAAGGTGCTAGAACTTGGAGCGATTTAACTGGAAAAAATGTAGGCAATAATATTGCTATTGTACTAGATAATCAAGTGTATTCTGCACCAACTGTAAACGGACAAATTGATGGTGGTAGTTCACAAATTAGTGGTGGTTTTACTACAGAAGAAGCAACCGATTTAGCCAATGTTTTAAAAACTGGTAAGCTACCTGCTTCTGCCAGAATTATAGAAGAAGAATTAGTTGGTCCATCTTTAGGTGAGCAATCTATTAGAGCTGGATTAATTTCATTAGCAGTTTCTATATTCTTAATTTTTGTATTTATGGTAGCATTCTACTCTTCTGGTGGTTTTATTGCTATCTTAATGATGTTATTAAACATGTTATTAATCGTAGGATTATTAGCAGGTTTTGGTGCTACACTTACATTGCCAGGAATTGCAGGTATTGTACTTACTTTAGGTATGGCTGTAGATGCCAATGTGATTATTTACGAAAGAATAAAAGAAGAATTACGACATGGCAAAACAGTAAAAACTGCCATTGAAGAAGGTTACAAACATTCGTATTCTGCCATTATAGATGGTAATGTTACCACATTTATTACTGGTTTAATTTTACTAGGATTTGGTATGGGACCAATCAGAGGTTTTGCGGTAACTTTGTGTATTGGTATTTTTACTACGCTATTTACAGCAGTTTTATTATCTAAAGTAATTTTAGATGCTAGAATGGAAAAAGGTAAATACTACAACTATGTTACCAACTTTACTAAAAACTTCTTACAAGGTAAAAATTTCGATTTTATTGGAAAAAGAAAAATATCTTATACTATTTCTGCAATTATTTTAACAGCAGGATTTGTTTCTATATTTACAAGAGGATTTGATCTTGGTGTTGACTTTACTGGTGGTAGAGAATACAAAGTGCGTTTTGAAAAAGGCGTTGAAACCAATCAAATTAAAGATGCTTTAACTAAAACTGTTGGCGATGGTTCTATTGTAAAACAATTTGGTGCTAGCAACCAAGTAAAAATTACTACGCATTATTTAATTAAAGAAAACACAAAAGAAGCAGATGCTAAAGTAGAGCGTGCTGTATACGAAGGTTTAAAACCATACTTAAATAATGAGTCGTTTGAAACCTTTAAACAAGCTAACTTATTAAGTTCTACGAAAATAGATCCAACTATTTCATTAGACTTTAGAAAGAGTTCATTTAAAGTAACCATTTTAGCATTACTAGCAATTTTCTTATATATCTTATTGCGATTTAGAAAATATGGTTATTCCGTTGGAGCAGTTGTAGCCACTTTACACGATGCTTTAATTGTTGTAGGATTATTCTCTTTACTTAACGGAATTATGTGGTTTCCACTAGAAGTAGACCAACACTTTATAGCAGCCATACTTACCATTATAGGTTATTCCATCAACGATACCGTAATTATCTTTGATAGGTTAAGAGAGTATATTGGCGAAAGACCAAACAGCGATTTAAAATCTACCATGAACGATGCGATTAACAGTACACTTTCTAGAACATTTAATACTGCATTTACTGTATTTATAGTAGTATTTATCTTGTTCTTATTTGGTGGTTCTGTATTAAAATCATTCTCGTTTGCTATGTTGTTAGGTGTTGTAATAGGTGTTTATTCATCAGTATTTATTGCATCACCAATTATGTATGATGTAGACAACTTTGTAAACAGAAACATTAAAAACAAAGACAAAGCTGCTTCGGTGAAGTAAAAAATAGATCAAACAAAAACGAAAAGAGCTGACTAATTTTGGTCAGCTCTTTTTTTGTTATACCAATTAGAACGCTTTCGTAATTGGGTTTCTACATGAAGTCTTTGTGTCATTCTCATTATACTGAGTGAGGAACGAACAAAGTATCTCCTAAATCAAAAATACAACAACTAAAATAATCCTCGTCTTTGCGAGCGGATGAAAGTAGCGAAGTCTACCTGTTCGGCAGACAGGTAATATACTTTATAGCAGTTCATAGTTTGAGATTGCCTGTCTACCGACAGGTAGGCCACAATTTTGTTCGTTCCTCTCAAAATTTCGCAATAGACGGTCTAATTATCAATTACATTTTACTTATAGTATCGAGAGCCATTTTTAACCAACCGTCTATACTGAGTGAGGAACGAACGAAGTATCTCCTTACTAAAACGAAAAATAAAAAAAAACTGCCATAATGGCGTAAATTTAGCACTTTACCCCACTTCCGAAGTACCCTACCCCCCTTCCGAAGTGGGGGTAGCCACCCAATTTGTCAGTTTCACTTAGTTTTTAAGTAGTCCACCCCACTTAAAATATAAGCTGAGTTAGTTTTTACCCTAACTTGGTTTAGGTTTTAAGTATACCAACCCACTTATAGAAGTACAGGATACCACTTCAAACCTTAACTCGGTTAATGTTTTACCTTAACTGGGTTTGATTTTTAAGTGGCTCGACTTATGTGTTTTATTAGCTGACTTGGTTTTTTAGTAAGTTGTTTAGCTTTTAAAGTGGCTTAGCTTGGTATTCTTATAACTGAGTTTGCATAAAATATTAGTCAGCATAGCTATTAAGTACTTAATTAAAATAATAATTTATAGCTAATAAGAAAAAACATTACTCAACTCTTATTTTCCTTACTTTTTGTCTTGACACAAAAAGTAACAAAAAAGTCAAGAAAAAATGATCGCTCCACGCTATATTCCCACGCTTAGCCGCCGCATTTTTTCTTCCTACGCTATTTCTGCCAATAAAAAGTAGTTATACTTTTGATAAAATATTATAGTAGAATACATACAAATTCTCACTCATCAGAGTTACTTGATAGAGAATGCTGGTAGAAAGTAAATCTTTAAACCTTCTATTAATTGTTGGTTAGAAAAAAGACAATCTATATTACATTTTTATTGTTGTGAGTGCCAAAAGAAAAAGTATATAATTGATTATTCATATTGCGTATTCTATGTATTTTTCACCAACAAAGTAGCAAACAAGTAACAGTATATATTTAAAATACGCAAAAACATATCTTTTGTATAGTATTGAAAATAAAAACATTATAAACAAAAAATATTTTTAGCAAAAAAATATACGCAAGTTATTTTATTGCGTATATTTGGGTGATGTGCAAAAGTCTCCGCTACCGCTGCGTCTTTTGCACATCGGAGGGCGGATTACATCCGCTGATGCGTCGAACGGTCTTCGCTGTCGCTACGACCTTCAACACATCAGCGGATTTACGAAATTACTACACTTGCAAACTCCGTTTGCGTTTCGTAACTTCGTAAATCCGCCCTCCGTTGGGCAACATACTGAAAAGCCAGCCGCACAAACAGCACATTTGGTTTTTGCCGACACGGAAGCCAACACTGAAAAAACCAAAAGAGCTGTTTCTTCCCAACGCTCGAATAAACTGTTAATAAAAAGAAGCAAAATGAAATAACTTTTTGGGAAAATCTACTTATTTTTGGACAAATTAAGTCCAAACAAAAAATGGCAATAATAGACAATATTTCATTTGGCGAATACCTTAGAGAACTAAGAGAAAACTCCAATCTTCCGTTAAGAAAAGTTGCGGCAGAATTGGATATTGACACCTCTACTCTAAGTAAAATTGAGAAGAACGCACGCAATGCAAACGAGCAAATAATCGATGGAATTGCGAGAATCTTCAATATTGATAAAGCCGAATTAAAAATCAGATACCTAAGTGACAAAATCACTTACGAATTATTGGGTGAAGAAGACGGAATAGAAATATTGAAAGTGGCAGAAGAAAAAATCAAATACTATAAAGAACGAACATAATATGGCAAAAACATTCAGGGACTATAAACCCGAAAACGCAAATTGGATAACATTAGCAACAGGAGAATTTTATCCAGACATTCTTGTGGATGCTTGTAACCTTTACAGACCAGTCCTTGAACTTTTCGGACAATTGTTAAAATCAAGTGAGACCTCAGAAAAGCTGTTCTTACAGACTGTGGATGTTCGTCAACCGTGGATGAGAATACAATTAGCAAGAGTTTTTAGGAAATATGTTAGTCCGAATACTCCCGTAGAAATGCTAAAGCAAAAAAGAAAAGCTGAATGGATTTGCAAAGAATTTGGCAAAGGATTCAGACCTATTGTTGAAGTTCAAAAAGCATTTGTTTCTCGACCTATGCCTGATGAAGCACTATGTGCTGTGCTTTGGGAATATAAAGACAGGGGCAAAAAAGGTTATGATATGACAGAAAGAATGTTCGAGCTTTTAAGAAGCAAATTCCCAGATTTTGAAATTAGTGGTCCTGAACGAGCAGGAAAGGATATTTTGCTTGGAGACGTATTCGAAGACTACCCAAAACCTGACAGACCAGCAGATTTTATCATCAAAGATGGAAAGAAAATCTTAGCCATAGGATTTGCAAGGTATGATTCTGACCGTGGCGGTGCTCAGGAAGATGATAGAACAGGTGGATATTCAAATGCCTCTCGTGAAATACTCGATTATGCAATTGGCAAAGACTTGAGAACCAAAATCATTTTTGTAAATGATGGCCCAGGTCTTTTACTTGGTTCAATGTGGGATGATTATAGTTATATCGAAGATGCATCTGATGATGTTATGGTAGTAACATTAAGAATGATTATTGAGCGAATCACCCTTGATTGGTTAAACAGTTAGACTATGGCAACAGGAATCACAAAAAATAAATGGCAAGAAGAAGTTCAAATTATTTCATCGGAAAAGTTTCCGTTTGAAACAGACTATGAAATAACCTATAAGGGGAAACTACCTGAACAAGAAATTATTTCAACTGCTTACACCGAAAATTATGAATCGCTCTATGGCGAATTCAAGGAAAACAAACTTTTCTACGGAGACAATTTAGATGTACTCCGCTATCTATTACAATCTCAAAAATTAAAAGGAAAAGTTAAACTCATATACATTGACCCACCTTATGGTACAAACAGCGTTTTTCAGTCTCGAAATCAAAAGGACTCTTATAAAGACGATTTGGTTGGAAGCCATTTTATAGAGTTCATTAGACGCAGGTTAATCCTATTAAGAGAACTATTGAGTGATGAAGGTTCTATTTATGTTCATCTTGACAACAATATGACACCGCAGATTAAGGTGATAATGGATGAAGTTTTTGGAGCAAAGAATTTTCGTGGATTCATTACAAGAAAAAAGTGTAGCAACAAAAACTCCACAAGAAATACTTACGGGAATATTTCTGACTACATTTTATACTATTCCAAAACAAACAACTTTACTTGGCATAGAGCAACTTCTGCTTGGTCGGAAAGCAAGATGTTAAAAGAATATCCTTGCATAGATGAAGCTACGGGCAGACGGTACAAAAAAGTGCCTATTCACGCACCAGGAATAAGAAATGGGGAAACAGGAAAAGAATGGAAAGGAATGTTGCCTCCGCCAGGAAAACATTGGCAATACACTCCTGCCCGTTTAGACGAATTTGAAGCAAAAGGCGAAATTTATTGGTCAGCTAATGGCAATCCAAGGCGAAAAGTATTCTTTGATGAAGATAAAGGGATTCCCGTACAAGATATTTGGATGGATGTACAAGATTCGCTAAACCAAAACATCAAAATAACAGGTTATCCGACAGAAAAGAATCCTGAATTACTGAAACGAATAATAAAGGCTTCATCAAATAAAGACGATATTATTTTAGACTGTTTTGCAGGTTCAGGAACGACACTTGGTGTAGCTGAACAACTTGGTAGAAAATGGATTGGAATTGACAATAGTTCAGAAGCTATTGACAATATTCTGAAACGCTTTCTTAAAGGTCTTGAAGGTATGGGCGATTATGTAAATGGCAAAAACAATTCGGAAAATGACCTTGACCAAATGACACTTTTTGAATCACAAATGGCTTATGGAAAACAACTAATAGCAGATTTTGAAATGCTTTCAGATTCAAGGTACTCTGACTTGATAAATGAAATTTTAGAAAAACATTTAACTGAATAAATGCCAACGCTGACAGACGGACGAAAAAAAAGTACGATTGCCCAACATTGGTGATCGTTGCACAACTAGGTAAAAAAGGGTAAAAATTGTAAGTATACAATATTACATATACTTATTTATATAAATTGTATTTTGGCTTTGGTATTTTTTGTGTGGTGCTTTTAGTAGCTTACTGGTGTCAAAATGTAAAAAATTAAGCTTTTTATGGTGTTTTTTAGTGTTTTTTGACTTATTTCCATTGCTTTTATGGCTGTTTTTCTGGTTCTAATAACTATTGCTCAAAAAGAAAAACATATTACCTATTATAATATTACTAAATCAATCACACATGATAAACAAGTAATGGTATTTTGCTGTGCATTGCCATAGTTTTGGTATTGCTGTGCGTAAATATTCTTTCTAAAAACGACTTTTTATGTGTTGCCATAATCAACAAATCAATTTCATTTTGTGCTGCAAACTCGTTAAAACCTGCTTCAAAGTTTTGTGCAGTAACAATATTCATCTTAGCACTATTTTCGCCTAAGTAATGATTTATTTTATTAACAATTACATTATTTTCTATGGTTTGAATATGGTGTTCGTCGTTAATATGCAATACATCTATTTCATTAATAGACAATTGGTGTAATAGATTAATAATATCTTCTAGTATAGCAAATTCTTCTTTGTCAAAACTATCAGCATAAACAATTTTTTGTATTGGTTTTAATTCGTAATCTGCTGGAATTAAAATAATTGGTGTCATTATATTTTGTACAATTCCTGCTGCATTGCTACCTATTAGTTTATTCAATACTGTTTGGTTGCCAACTGTTCCCATAATAATAAACTCTGGATTGGTTTCTTCTGCTAACTTAGACAATTCAGGAACTACATCGCCAGCTTCTACAAGATAGGACACTGTGTATTTTTCTTCTTGTTCAATTACAGATACAATTTTTTGCATGCGTTGCTCTGCTTCATCTTTAATATTATCTAATACATCTAGTGGTATCATACCTTCTGGCGTAGTATAGGCATTAATTTGTAATGGATAATAATGCACCAACTGCAATTCGTAATTTAATTGATGTGCTAAATTTTTAGCATACTCTAATGCATTGAACGATGTTGATGAAAAATCTAAAGGAACAATTATTTTACTCATTTTTTATTTTCAAGTTAAACAAAAAAAAGTAATTAAGAAATGATTTTTGTCAATATCTAGTAGTGAGTATTGGGTATTTGTCAGTATTAGGCAACTTTTAATTTTGAAATTTTAGATTTGCTAATTCTTTCTAATGCATATGCTTTATCTACCATAAATTTCTTTACATTTTTTTCTGATGGCAACTCAAACATTGCTTCTGTAAAAATGGCTTCGCAAATTGAACGCAAACCTCTTGCTCCTAAATTATATTCTAGTGCTTTATCTACTATAATATCAATAACTTCATCTTCAACAATAAGTTCAATATGTTCTAGCTTAAACAACTTTTTATACTGTTTGATTAAAGCATTTTTAGGTTCTAATAAAATAGCTTTTAGTGCTACTTTGTCTAATGGATCTAAATGCGATAACACTGGCACTCTTCCTATTAACTCTGGAATTAAACCATACGATTTTAAATCTTGTTGAGTAATGTATTGTAGAAAATTAGTTTTGTCGACTACATGTCCGTCTACACCTTTTTTAAAACCTACTACGCTTGAGTTCATTCTTTTAGAAATGAGTTTTTCAATACCATCAAAAGCACCACCACAAATAAATAATATATTATTGGTATTAATTTTTACTAATTTTTGCTCTGGATGTTTTCTTCCGCCTTGTGGAGGAACTAAAACATCAGTGCCTTCTAAAAGTTTTAATAATGCTTGTTGAACGCCTTCGCCACTTACATCTTTTGTAATAGATGGATTATCGCCACTTCTAGTAATTTTGTCTATTTCATCAATATAAACGATGCCTCTTTCGGCAGCAGTAATATCATAATCGCAGACTTGTAATAACCTAGAGAGAATGCTTTCTACATCTTCGCCAACATAACCAGCTTGTGTAAAAACGGTAGCATCTACAATGGTGAAAGGAACATCGAGTAGTTTGGCAATAGTTTTTGCTATAAGTGTTTTTCCTGTTCCAGTTTGTCCAACCATCATAATATTAGATTTTTCAATCTCAATATCATCGTCAATGTGTTGATTTAATCTTTTGTAGTGATTATATACAGCAACTGCTATTATTTTTTTAGCATCATCTTGACCTATAATATATTCATCTAAAAACGATTTAATTTCTTTGGGTTTCTTTGTTTTTTGCGTTTTGTGTTTTTTTTGTGTTACAGATTTTAGTTCGCTAGTAACAATTTTCTGAGCTTGTTCTACACAATCTTCACAGATAAATGCATCTAAACCAGTAACTAAAATTTGTACTCTATCCTGATGTCTTCCACAAAAACTGCAACTATTCTGTTTGTCTGATTTCATATTACAAATATAGATAAAAACTAAAGCATATAGGTTGCTTTTATGTTTTTTGATGTTTACTAAACTGCAATGTACAAAGTATTAATATGCTTAGTAAAAACAGCGTACTAACTTTTTGCCTATCAAACTTGACTCTATACCAACTATAAAAATATTATTATGAATTCAAGTGTAAAACTATATGTAATAGTTTTTTACTTAAAAATACTTTCTGGCAAATAATTTAACCCTTTATATTTGTGTGTGTCATCAGAAGATAAAGTTGCAATATAAGTTAAAGTTGCTGTAGTAGATGAAAAGCTAACTTTAGCAAAATAGAGTTCTTCATTAGGTGAATCCCAATTATAAACAGTGCAATAATATTGACCGCTTCCATCTTTTACTATTGATGCTATACCTACATAATCACCAGTTCCCCATCCTGTATTTGAATTACTGAAACCCACTAAAGTTAAACTAAGTGTATCTGTTAAGATTCCACTAAAGTTACCTATGTATATATTGTTTTCACTTCCTATATAAAATGTGCTTGCATCTTTAAATTCTAAACCCATTCCACAACATAAATCATCATTTGCAAAAACTAATTGTTGAGAGAATGTACCATTAGAGTTAAACTCAAATAAACTAGGATCTCTTACAACTGGAGCAACATCCTTACCCCAAGTACTTCCGTATACTTTATTGTTGTATATTAATAATTCAGATATACCATACCTATTATTACTTGAGTTACTTTCTATAACTGTTGCTACTTTTGTATCTGTATTTACTTTTAATAATTTACCAGCACCTGAATTGTCTAAACAAGCATAAAGCATATTATTAGCTTCGTCGTATTCAATATCTCTTAATCCACTTAAATTTGAACCTCCAAGAGTAATACTGTCTAGCAAAGTTAATGCACCAGTACTCGTATTAATATCATATACATGACCATCATCATCTAAAATAACCATATTTTTTACAACTGTATCATCATCTTTTTTACATGATAATATAAATATGATACTACTGATTGCAAGTAGGAATAAAATGCTAATTTTTTTCATAATTTTTAATTTTCTCTAAAGCTACAAAAAAAATAGATTTCTACAAAAAAATATTAGTACTTATTCTCAATACTTACTACTAAGTTATATTATATATGCATTGCTCTGTTGTCGGTAGCTGCTAAGCATGCTTCTTTCATGGCTTCGGTATAAGTTGGATGTGCGTGTGATGTTCTTGCAATATCTTCGGCACTTGCTCTAAATTCCATTGCTACAACAGCTTCTGCAATCATATCTGCTGCTCTTGCACCAATCATGTGAACACCTAAAATTTCGTCTGTTTCAGCATCTGCCAATACTTTTACCAAACCATCAATATCCATACTTGCTCTTGCTCTTCCTAATGCACGCATAGGAAAACTACCTATTTTGTATGCAATGCCTTCGTCTTTTAACTGTTGTTCTGTTTTTCCAACAGCAGCAACTTCTGGCCAAGTATAAACCACACCTGGAATTAAATTATAATCGATATGTGGTTTTTGTCCTGCTAGTATTTCTGCAACTAGCACACCTTCTTCTTCTGCTTTATGTGCTAACATCGCTCCACGAATAACATCGCCAATTGCATAAATATTTGGAACACTGGTTTGTAAATGTTCGTTTACAGGAATTTGACCTCTTTCATTTGTAGTAATACCCACTTTATCTAATCCAAGATTATCAGTATAAGGTTTTCTGCCGATAGCCACTAAACAATACTCAGCTTTAATTTCTACAGTCTGTTCTTTTTTATCTAATGCAGTAACCGTAACTTCATTTTTAGATGCAATAACTCCATTTACTTTGTGTGATAAATAAAACTTAATACCTAATTTTTTTAGCGAACGATTAAGTTCTTTAGATAAATCAGCATCCATCGTAGGAATAATTCTGTCCATAAATTCTACTACGCTTACTTCTGTACCTAAGCGTTGATAAACAGAACCTAATTCTAATCCAATAACACCTCCACCAATTATCACCATAGATTTTGGTAGTTTTTCTAATGACAAAGCTTCTGTAGAAGTAATGACTCTTTGTTTATCGATATTGATAAATGGTAGTGAACTTGGTTTTGAACCTGTGGCAATTATAGTATTGCTTGCTTTAATTTGTTCATCGCCTTTATCTGATTTGATGTTGATGGTTGTAGCATCTACGAAAGAGCCAATACCTTGATAGACTGTAATTTTGTTTTTCTTCATTAGAAAATCTATACCAGCACAAGTTTGGTCTACTACTTTTGTTTTTCTGTCGATGAATTGTTTAAAGTTGAGTTTAATGTCTTTTACTTCTATACCTTGCTCTGCAAACGAATGATTGGCATTGTAGTAATGCTCTGAAGAATCGAGCAATGCTTTAGAAGGAATACAGCCAACATTGAGACAAGTACCACCAAGCGTATTGTATTTTTCTATAATAGCTGTTTTGAAACCCAATTGTGCACAACGAATTGCTGCGACATAACCACCAGGACCACTTCCTATAATTGCAATATCAAAATTTTCCATTTTTTAAAATTATAGTGCAAAAATACAGCTAAATTGAATGAAACAGAAATAAGTTGCTATAAATTAAATTTATATAACGATAGCATTTGATGATAATGTATTTACAGTCATAGTTACTCTGAGTGAAATGTAATGCGCTGAAGAGTCTTTTTTACTGCGGTGATTGCTATTTAACTTTAGGAGATGTTTAGCTACACTCAATATGAAAACTTCAAAATAATAGATTCATAAAAAGATAAGTTCTATAATTTGCTAGTATTTATTAGCATTTCTGTTTATTCCTATCAATTTCTAAAAAAAATCACACAAATAAAAATCTTATAAAATCATCTTAAAGTTGTGTAACAGTACTCAAGCAAACGCACTATAAATTTGCAGTATCAAAATGATTAAAACAAATTATTTATAAACAATTAAAATTATTAAAAATGAAAAAAATGATCTTAACAGCATTAACAATGGTATCAATGCTAACAACAATTTCAGCAAAAGAAGGAAATGAAACTTCAACTAATGAAGGATTCCAACAAACAAAAATGGTTACAGCTACTACCACTAGCTATGAATCAGAACCATTACAATACAAAAGTGGTTTTGGTGTTAAAGGTGGTATTGGATTAACTTCTGTGTTAATTGGAGACGACAATACCTACAACGATGTAAGAAACAAAATGAAAGTAGGTGGCTTTGCTGCTGTTTCTTACGAAAAAAGATTTACCGATGTTTTTGCTTTAGATGTAGAAGCTGGTTATGCAAATAAAGGCGTTAGAACATCTGGTACAGTTCCTTTAACTAGCGAAAAATTAATTTTCAAAGTTAATACACATCAAATAGAAGTTCCAGTTAGTATGAAATTTTATGTTGGAGATAATTTCAATATCAATTTCGGTCCTTATGTTTCTTTTATTGCTGCAGCAAAAGCAAAATTAATACACGAAAATTCAAATAACGAAGTTGTAAATGAGACAAAAAGTGTTAACATGATGAGTAAAGATTATGAAGATGCTAATGGCAATCTACTTTTCAATAGAGTTGATTTTGGAGCAAACTTAGGTGTAGAGTATATTTCTGACAAAGGTATTGGTGTTGGTGCAAGAGTTAATCAAGGTTTTAGAGATTTGATTAATAATGACTATGCTGGCTACATGGGAACAGATGCTATCATTCCTGCTGGAGATAATAAATGGTCTGGAAATACTGGTATTCAAGTATACGGAATTTTCAGATTCTAAATATAATTCAATAACTCTTTTTTTTAGCGTTGGCTTTTTAAGTCAACGCTTTTTTTATTTTATAAATTTTTATTTTATCATTAATTATTTATTTGTAGCAGAAGTCTTTCGTAAGAAGACGCTACTTTGAAGTGCATGAATTATCAAATAGATCTACTAAAAAAACTAAAACAGTATTATTTATTATATTTTATACTTTATTGATTTATAAAAAGTCTTTCCAGCAGTAAATAAAATGAGTGCAACCATATATAGAATCATTATATAAAAATAGTTAACTCATAATTTAGATTGATATCATTTCTGCGACTATCTGCGTAGTCTGCGGGAAATTTTTTAAAATAAATAGCTAACACATAACTTAGATGAATATCATTTCTGCGAGTATCCGTGTAATCTGCGGGAAAGTTTTTCAAAATAAAAATCTTATAAAATCATCTTAAAGTTGTGTAACAGCACTTAAGCAAACGCACTATAAATTTGCAGTATCAAAGTGATTAAAACAAATTATTTATAAACAATTAAAATTATTAAAAATGAAAAAAATGATCTTAACAGCACTGTCAATTGTAACAATGCTAACATCAATTTCAGCAAAACAAAACAATGAAACTTCTGTTTACGAAGGTTTCCAACATCCAGAAAGTGTAATCGCATACAAAAAACATTTGTTTGTGTCTAACACTGGTCAAGAACTAGAACCATTAGCAAAAGATGGCGATGGATACATTACTTTATTATCTAGAAAAGACAATACCGTAATAGAAGAAAAATTCATCTCAGGTTTAAATTCACCTAAAGGTATGTTTGTAAAAAGAGGTGTTTTATATGTAGCCGATATCGATAAAGTAGTTGGCTTCGATATCAAAACCAAAGAAAAAGTATTTGAAGAAAATTTGGCTCAAGAAGGAGCGTCTTACTTAAATGATGTCACTAAAGCACCATTCGGAATGTATGTTTCTGCTACGCTAAACGATGGTTTTTACAAAATAAACAACAAAGGTAAAGTGAAAGAAATACAACTTAAAAACGACCAACTTACAGGTGTTAATGGTATCTCTCGTAGACCATTAGGAAAAGTATTTGTTGCTAATTTTGGAGATGATGACCAACAAGGAAATGTAGGTAAATTTGGTGTAGTTAGAAAAAAATATAAAACATTAAAAAATGGTGGCATCAACGATGGTATTGTTACAAAAGGTAAAATCTACTATACCGATTGGGTTACTAAAACAGAAGATGATGGTGAAATAATTTCTATGCGTAGAAATGGAAAAAAAGTTAGAAAAAACAATATCGCTACCAATATTTCAGGTCCATCAGATATTTATGTAGATAAAAGACAAAGAGTATTATGGGTGCCTGCTATGAACGAAAATAAAATTGTAGCAGTTCCATTCTCACTTTTATAACCTATACACTACACAACTCTATTATATATTGATTTAATTTCTGGAAACATAGTCAACTAAAAGCAATTAAATCAAAAAGAGGTGTCGAAATTTCGACACCTCTTTTTTTTTATATTTTATAGTTAAGATTATAGTTTTAATTTGCAAAAATCTATAATCTAGTTTCTATAAGTCTAATATCTACTATAACTTACTCTTCGTGTTTATGTAAATTCTTTTTTCTAGTAAAACCAAAACCAATATGTAGTCCAAGACTCAAATGAATATCTTCTTTGTCGTAAGCAAACTCAGCTACTGGTCCTATATGAAAATTTTTAATTTCAAATTCATAAGTAGTTTCTAAATGAAAAGCAAACATTGGTTTAAAATTATCTGCACCTTCCATTGCAATACCTGGCGAAAAGTTAATACTCCATGGTTCAAATGGTCTTACACAAGCAACAAGTCCAATCGTATTGTGTTTGTGTTCATCAAAAATGCGTTCATAGCCAAATCCTAAACCAAATATAGTATTCGGAAAATTATAAATATAATGCAAATGCAAACCGTAATTAAACGATTTCTCTTTTACAAAATATACTGGTGCATTGGCTATACCAATTTCATTTCTATGATGATTGTGATTTTTTGTTTCGTGTTCCTGTTCTTCCTGATGGTCATCATCATTCATCAATGTATGAGCTTTAACCGATAATGAACTAATCAATACTAGTAAAATAATTATTCCTTTCTGCAACATAGTTGCAAAAATAAACAAAACTTATTCAAAGTCTTTATAAAGCAGATATTTTTTTCGTATTACTTTAAATTGGTCGATATTATTTTGCCAAGTAGCTTTAATTTGATTAGCCGAATTGCCATTTTTAATTTGATTTTTTAAATCGTTAGTACCTGCTAATTTCACAAAAAAGTCATTAAAGAAACTGTTTTTGCTTTTCGTCATTTGATAGGCATTCAACAAATAATCTAAATTAATATGCATTTCTTGCAAACTATCTATTGAAATTGATGACAAATCATAACCATAACAAAGTTTATTTTGTAGTGGTGGATATTTAGCACCTTCAGTACTTACTGGTGTAAAACTAAAAGGCAAATTCTTACTAAAATCATTACTGCCATAAATTTGAAACGGTTTATCTGTACCTCTTCCTAAACTAATATTAGTCGTGCCTTCAAAAAAACACAAACTCGGATACAAATAAATACTTGCCATATTTGGCAAATTTGGCGATGGTTTTATAGGCAACTCATAAAAAGAATTATGGTCGTAATTTTTACATGGAATAACAGTTAAGTTACACAAAACACCATTCTCTAATAACTTTTCTCCATTTAAAAACTGAGCATACTCACCAATAGTCATACCATAAACAATAGGAATTTGTTGCATACCAACAAACGATTGATGTGTTTTTTCCAAGACTGGACCATCAACAAAATATCCATTCGGATTTGGTCTATCTAACACAATGAGTGCTTTATTATTTTCGGCACAAGCTTCCATTACATATTGTAGCGTTGAAATATAAGTATAAAATCGTACACCAACATCTTGAATATCAAAAAGAACGATATCAACATTACTTAATTGATCTGTACTAGGTTTTTTATTATTGCCATACAAAGAAACAATTGGCGTATTAGTTTTTGTATCTACACCATTATTAATGTGTTCACCAGCATCAGCCGTTCCACGAAAACCATGTTCTGGTGCAAACACTTTTTTTACATTTATACCAAGCGATATCAATGTATCTAATAAATGTGTACTATTTATTACCGAAGTCTGATTAACTACTAAAGCTACTGTTTTATTTTGTAGCAAAGGCAAGTATTCACTTAATTGCAAAGCACCAACTTCTATTTCTTTTTTAGTTATAGCTACTTGTTTCTTTTCACCACTAAAATGATGACTTTTTCTTATATCAACAGTTTCTATAATAGATTCACTACTATTTTGTGCTTTACATGCTACAATAGCCAACATCAAAAATCCAAATATGCTTAAAAACTTCACCATACCAATATATAACAAATTTCGTGCTGAAATTAAGTGCATTATCACTATTTTAGTCAACCATATTATAAACAACTGTTAAACTTGAATGTAGAACGATTTATATCGCAAAAATTAGCTTGGCAAGAAAAGAAATCTTTCTCAAGATTTATCATCATTATTGCAATTACTGCTATTGCTTTAAGCATGAGTATTATGATAGTAGCAACATGCATGGTAAATGGTTTTACATCAGAAATTAAACATAAAATTTTTGGATTTTGGGGCGAAATTCATATTCATAAAATGGACAATAATAGTTCTTTTGAAGAAACGCCTGTTCATTGGAAAGACATTAAAATTAATCAACTAAAGAAAATACCAGCAGTTAAATCTGTTACACCATACATTAACAAAGCAGCTATTTTTAAAACCAAACACGAAATAGACGGCGTTATTTTAAAAGGTGTTGATAGCTCTTTCGACTGGCAATTTATTAGTGATTATTTGGTTGATGGAAAACCAATTCAGTACAATGCGACAGATAGGTTTGCTAAAGAAATTATTATTTCGCAACAAAAAGCCAATGTTTTAAATCTTAAAATTGGCGATGCTGTTATTGTTTATTTTTTAAGAAAAAACAGCACTACTCCTATTGGAAGAAAACTAAAAATTGTAGGCATCTACAAAACTGGTTTAGAAGAATACGATAGTAAATTTAGTCTTGTTGATTTAAGATTGCTACAACAAATTAATGATTGGGACAGTACTCAAATGAGTGGTGTAGAAGTTAGATTAAATGATTTAGATAAGATAAACGAAGTTAATGATGAAATTTATTATACGATTATTGACAATACAATGTATAGTGAAACCATTCAGCAAATCAATCCGAATATATTTGAATGGTTGAAACTGCAAAAAATAAATGAAATTATTATTTTAGCAATTATGTTGCTAGTTGCTATTTTAAATATGATAACCGCATTAATTATTTTAATATTAGACAGAACAAAAATGATTGGTATATTAAAAGCATTAGGTGCTAAAAACAGTGTTATACGAGGAATATTTTTATACCAATCGATGTATATTATAAGTAGAGCAATTATAATTGGAAATATTATAGGTTTAGGTTTGTGTTTTTTACAACAGCAAACAGGATTTATTAAATTGAACGAAGAGAACTATTATGTATCACATGCACCAATTGCATTTGATTGGATACAAATTATAGCAATAAACATAGGTGCATTTGTAATTTGTGTGTTGGTACTATATATTCCATCAAGATTAGTTGCTAAAATATCTCCATTAAATGCCATTCGTTTTAATTAAAAAATGCTATGAATTATATAGAAACACTAAAGCAATCATTAAAAGAAAGTCTAACATCGTTTAGTCAAGCTTTGCCAAAGTTTATTATAGCTATACTTATTGTATTTATTGGCATTTATGTCGCCAACCGACTCATTAATTTATTTAGAAAAACTATTTTCAAATCTTCTAATGATGTATTGATTGCCAACTTTATAGCACAAGCAATTAAATTATTTATTATTTTAATATTTATTTTATTTGCACTAAATATCGCAGGATTTGGCAAAGTAGCCAGTGGTTTATTTGCTGCGGCTGGTGCTGGTGCTGTTATTTTAGGTTTTGCATTTAAAGATATAGGTCAGAATTTTATAGCAGGCGTAATTTTGTCTTTCAACAGACCTTTTAAGCTCGATGATACTGTAAGAATTGGAGATGTTTTTGGTAAAGTAAAAAACATGGAATTGCGATTTACACAAATTAAATCGTTTGAAGGTATTGATATATATATTCCCAATATTGAAATCATCAATAAACCAGTTGCCAATTATACCGAAGATGGCTATTATAGATTAGATATTATATTTTCTTTTCCTATAGATATTAAAGCAAAGGAAACAGAAACATTAATATTAAATACCATCAGAAAAAATCCAAATGTATTTGAAGATGGTGTTCATGAAATTTTTGCAGTCATCAATCACATTACTACAGATGTGTATAGTATTAAAGTATACTTTTGGATAAAAACTAAAGAATATAGAAGACATTACCATATTATTGAAAGTGATATTATAGAAAGTGTTCGATTAATATTATCAGAGCATAATATTTTATTACTAGAAGCATTAAAATAAAAAATATGATTTTAGAATATAGCAATTTTGTAAAATGTACTAAAGAAGAAGCGTGGACTTTTATAACGAGCATTGAACGCAGACCAGAATGGATTCCGTTTATGGAAAAATGTTATTTCACCAATAAAGTAGATGGTTGGGTTGGCAGTACCTATCAAGAAAAAGAAGTATTTTTAAATATACCATTAAACATCAACTACGAAATAATTGCGTATGAAGAATACAAACTCATGCGTTCTAGATGTTTTATGAAACCATTTTATCCAAAAGTAGAAGTTAGAATGGAAGCCAAAGAAGGTGGTTGTCAATGTGCATTAATTTTAGATATTAATTTAAGTTTATTTGCATTAATTCCAAATCGTATATTAAAATCAAAAATAGATGATATTATTACACCATTAGTAGACAACTTCAACGACATACTAGAAAAAGAAAGTGTATTAAATACAAAAAATAAAAACGCTTAACTCTGCTACTAAATTCTGTATAAAAGTACTTGAATAAAGAAACTACATGTTGCCAATCAATAGTAAACATAGCAATAATACTAATTGGCATTCAGAATTTATTTTGCTCTTCTGAACGCTAATTAGTATAAGTTATTTAGTATATTTGAAAAAAATGGGGCTATAGCTCAGTTGGCTAGAGTGCTTGACTGGCAGTCAAGAGGTCATGGGTTCGAATCCCATTAGCTCCACTTTGATAATCAATAAATTATATGATTATTTAAAATTATGTATATTTTATTTATATATAATTTTCACATAGAATGTATTAATCTGCTTTCGATTAATGAAAAATAACCTGAGTTATGGATTAGAATAGTTTAAATAAACTAGTAATTATTAGAAAAAGAGCGTCTTTACGAGCGGATGAAAGTAGCGAAGTCTACCTGTTTGGCACCATGTCTGCCGACAGGTAGAGACAGGTAATCTACTTTATAGCAGTTCATAGTTTGAGATTCCAAAGTTTTGCTCATATTTCCAAAATTTTGCAAAGATGATTTGATACTAATTATTGATTTTTGGTTTTACAATTACCTATATTTATTTTATTTAAAATAATATAAAATATAATTTATTATTTAACAAACAAACTATTTAAACTCATTTTTACCCATGGTTCGGATATACGAACCTTTTATAGTAGACACTTCTTGGACATTGCTATTAAATTTACTTACCACAAGTTACGCTACACTAAACTTACGACAGTGTGTATACACATTATGGTACAATTTTAATATACTTTTGTGTGATTGCAGAAGCAAAATCAAAATTAGGACAGCATACAAAATTAGAGTCAGGTATTTGCATTTGCAAAGTAATACATCTTAGTTGTCCTATAGGAAAAACTTCTTTAGGGAAATATATATAATTATAAGATTTAATATTATATACATGTACCTCTATTGGTCTCTCATTACAATCTTTTTCTCTAATATAAATATTTAATTTTTGAAGCTTACAATTTAGTTTTGTTGGCAACAAAACTAATAGTGAATCTGTATTCCTAACAGTAATAGTGTCTCTGATATCTATAATTAATGGTCTAATATAGTAGTTTTTACACTTTCCTGTCTCATTTCTTTCTATATTTGTATATATTTTATCATTATAATAATACATCTCTCTAGTAATCAGAGATAAAGAGCTGTCATAATAAGTAGCCCATCCATTTAAAATATCATCTTTATAATTTAATATACACCAAATTTTATTCCCTTTATAATACTTTTTTAAAATACCATTCTTTTTTCCGTTCTTTAATAAATATTCCGTATAAACATCTCCATTATTATAATATACCACTTTTTTTTTCTGTTGACAAGAACAGAAAATTAGTAACAGCAACATAATAAATAGTAATCTCATGGTTTCTTTTGAGTTGGTTTTGTCTTTGATGGATCTGTTGATTTGTATCGTGTAAATTTTTCATTTTTTTCTTCAATCTTAAAAGTATCTTTTTTAGTACTTCCGTCTGAATATTTTACTTTATCTACAAATGAACCATCATCTAAGTCCTCAATTTTTTCACGACTAACTTCTTCAACTGTATTTACGTCCATTTTCTTTTTTATATTTTCTGATAGTTTAGATAGTTTACCTCCAAAGTTTACACTTTTATCAAAAATTTTCACAATATCCTCCATACCTTCTACTAAATCTCCTTTAAATGCTCTCTTCATAACTTTAATTAAACCTTCTGAATTTGAAGGAATAAGCATTTCTGATAAATTAAATGACTCCACTACATCTGCTTTACCTTTCATTGCATCAAAAGATGCTGATGGAACCCCGCCAGATGCATATATATTATACCCAAAAGGCTGTACTCCATCTTCATCTGTTAGATTTAGATTCTTAAACTTTTGTCCTAACCAACTAATATCACTTTTGGAGAATCTCTCTTTGGAAAGAGAAACTGATAAATCTGAAAAATCTATAAACAAATCTTGTTCTACATCCGCTGAATATAACCCCGCTCCTCCGTAGTAAGAATTATAAACCTTAAGCCTTACATCTTTATTATCTATTAATTCCATTTTTGTGACACTTCCAGAATAATCTTTTATATAAATATATAATGTTTTCTTTGCACCTTCCTCATCTATGTATAGTAAAGGGCTATTTCCTGCATAAGAGTAATTACTTTCTGATGGAAAATTCTTATACAATGGATCAATACTTAAAAATCTGCCTAACCTAGAGTCATAGATTCTGGCACCGAAGTCATAGGAGTTTCCTTGACCTTTGATTTCATTTACCTTTTCAGCACCATTAAATCCAAAAAGGTAGGTGTTGCGTTGGGCTATGAGGTGGCTTGGTGCGTTTTGGTCTTCGCAGGCATCATAGGTTCTGCCTACTAGTTGCATTCCAAATGGATAGTAGTCTTGTGTGGTAAGTATGTGGCTTTTGTAGCTGTTGCCTTCGTAGTATTTTACATCGCTTAGTGTTGTCATTACATTGCCTAGGTGGTTGCTTAGCTCGTACTGTCTTAGTGTTTTTTGGCGTACATACTGCCCAAATGGTGATAGTATTGGTATGCTGTAGTTTAAACTATCGTGATAAACTCCTAGTCTACTACTTCCATAGATTACATATTCTATTTCGTTGGCTGGTTTGGTTTGGCACTGTGTTTCTGTTGGCATACCTGTATAACACAAGTTTTGTGGCTCTCGCTCGGTTTCGGTGGCTAGTATGTTGCCTTGTGCGTCTCGCCAGTACCAAGTTACTTTGTAAGTACTGTCGTCTACTGCATAACCTGTTGTAGGATCTATGGTTAGTTTGTTTTTGTATATTTTGGCTATTCTATTACCCATGGCATCGTACCTAAACTCTAAGTTATGTTTATTTGCTGATGGTGCAAAATAAATCTTAGCAATTTTTCCGTAGACTGTCCATTTTATACTGTCTATTTGTTCTTTTTCGTCTTTTATTAGTTGTCCTATTTCGTCGTACTCATAGTTTGGATTGTTGCCGTATAACCCAAATTACACTTTAGAAAAAATAGGTTCATTTTGTTTTAAAAAGGTTGCGTAGCTACGCCACACTTTACTACTTAAAAGCTACTGCTAATAAAGTTGAAGTACTACGCACTTCCTATTTATACTAATTAGCATTCAAAATAACTTTGTTCTTTTGCATTATTTAGCTTTTCTGAACACTAATTCGTATTAGAACTAGAAGTATTTCATACTTCTAGTTGAGTAGCCATGTGTACAACTTATGGTATAAAAAGTATCTAATGCATAATTTGGGTTAAAAATAATACCATTGCTAATACAAATTAGTCCAAAAACTAACTATAAAAGGTTATGCCGCTACACGGCATTTTCATGTTGCTTTACTTTTTTCTAATGAGGTTAAACTGCTACGCAGTTTTTGTGTTATATTGGACTATTTATTAACAAGTAATGGTATAACAACTATTATTAATTATTAATTAAAGATAATAAGATACCTATCATACTAATATTTTATAATTATATATTTATTTATCTATAACTGATGAAATATATTACTTTAAGTCGTTTAAATTTCTATATTGCAGATTACTGTATTCTATTTTTCTCTTCTTGGTTGCTTTTGTTTACTCTTGTATTTTGAAACTGTTTTCCTTTTTGGAAATTATAAGAAATAGACAATGCTACTGCTGACGAACTAAATGTATTTCTAGTAACAGAGTTTACATTGAAAAAGTTGGTATCAAAAGAGAAGTTCTTGGTATGAAAAATATCAAATCCTGATAGTTTAATACTTAGTTTTTTATCTAGCAAAAGTTTAGTAATAGACACATTAACCATACCATCTGATTTCATCATATCTGTTGCGTCAAGGAATGGCGTAGCATAAAATCCAAAAACATTAATTTGAAAGTTTTTAGGTAACTTAAAAGTGTTGTCGAGTGAAAATACGCCTTTATTGGAACTTACATTAAAGTCTGCACCACTAATTACAGTGTTGTATTTAAAGAAAGTATAGGTTGCCGAAAACGACATCGTCCACCATTTAAATAATTCTTTGTTGATGTTAACGCCAATGTTTAAATTGTTTCTAACATTAAAATTTGTTGCTTTGTAAGTAGTAATTTTAGTAGAATCGTTTTGATATGCTAAATGCGTATAGTTGTTTTTAACATGCTCATATCCTACAAAAAAAGAATAATATTTTTTTAAAGTATAAGTAAATTCTACTACATCTATTAACTGTGGTTTCAAGTCTGCATTGCCTGACCAAATAGAATATGGACTCATGTAAAACTCAAATGGATTTAAATCGTTGAAGTTTGGTCGTTGAATTTTTCTAGTATAACTTAAGTTTAAATTATTATTTTCTTTAATTGTTTTGTTGACAAACACGCTTGGAAAGAAATCGACATAGTGCCTTTGTTTCTTTTGATTTAGCGTAATAGAATATTGATTGGTATTGGTTTGTTCTACTCTTAAACCAACATTGGTACTCCAATTATTTTTCCAAGATTTATTCCAAATTCCGTAAGCTGCATTGATGTTTTCGGTATATCTAAACTCGTTAGATTTTGTAGTATCTTGTTGATAATTGTTTTCTACCAAATTATAAAATTGTATATCGTTATTAATTTTTGTCCAAGTAAACTTGATACCAAACTCTAATGAATTTTCATTCTTTAAATACTTATTATAATCTAATTTATAAGTATGTAAATTAACCAAATACGGACTCGTTTGATAAAAGTCGTAAACATCTGCAATTTGATTGTATTGATTATCGTAGTAGTTGGTTACTAAATTGCTAAACGATTCTGAGTTAAAATAAGTGTAATCGTAACTAAAACCAATGCTACTTCCTAATGAATCTAGCGTTGCTTTATAATTGGCATTTACTGATGGATTAATAATTTTATTATTTAAAGTATTATCTGTTTTCTGAATTTCATTAATAAATCCAGTTGTTTTATCATTATAAGTGAGCAATGTAGAATTACCATCATTTGGATTTTTCATTGCAAACAACTCCACACCTAAACCAAAATATTGTTTGTCGTTTATTGAATATCTATAATTTGTATTTAAATAATGATTATTATTTCGACTCACTGCTGCTCCATCTTCTTCTATGAGTTGTATAACATCATCAATATTAAAATTTCTGTCGAATACTCTTTTAAAGAAACCTTTGTTATAACCATAGTTGTAATTGGTGTTAATGGTATTCTTTTTAAAATTGACACTTAAGTTAAATCCAGTATAAATACTTGAATATTTATTTTGATTATAAGTAGTATATACCGAACCAAGCACACCACTTTTCATGCTTTCTTTTAGCACAATATTAATAACACCACCTTTTGCATTGGCATCAAATTTTGCAGAAGCATTGCTACTCACTTCTATCTTTTTTACATTAGAACTTTGGATTGATTTTAGCAAATTATTGAGTTGTTCTCCGTTTAGCTGTTCTACTTTTCCGTTAACCATTACTTGTACACCAGATTTTCCATTGACTTTAATTTCATCGTCGCCTGTAACCGTAACACTTGGCACAGAACGCATTAAATCCAACAAGTTTTCGCCAGATGACTTAGTACTATTTTCTACATTAAAAATTAGCTTATCTGCTTGTCGTTCTATGATTGGTCTGCTAGCAAGAATTTGAACACCATCTAAAACAATACTCTGTGGTTTTAAATATAACTTTCCAATATTAATTACTTTATCATTATTTATTAAAATATTAGAAATAGTATCTGTTTGATATCCTAGAAAAACAATTTCTACAAAATAGCTTCCTGTTGGTAGATTGGTAATTTCAAACTGTCCTATACTGTCACTAATCGTTCCATTAACATAAACACTGTCGCTAGTATTGTAGACTGCTATATTAGCATAAGCAACTGCTTGATTATTTTCATCTAAAATAGTGCCTGAAATGGTATTGGCATAAATTTTTGTTGCCATGAAAAAGCAACACATTAGAAATATTTTTAATTTCATTGAACAATTTTTTATTGATTAATACTAATTAGTGTTCAGAATAGCAAAATAAATTTTGATTATTTTTTTATTGAATTCAAGGCAAAAAACGCAGTCATAGCCAAAAGCTATGGCGAGTTTTTTAACGCAGAAGTCATTCAAAAAATACAAAAGGATGAAGCTATTTTGAATGCTATTTAGTATAAAATAAACTTTACGCTTCAAAACTATATTTAGATTTTAAGTATTGTTTGATTTTTGCAGAAAAAATTATTAATGACTGTTAAAATAGGTTGTTTTATAGCAATATATTAAGATAATTTAACAATTATGCATTGTTTGCTTCTATGTTTTACATATTAGCATACCAAACAAGCTATTATTTTTAGCATGATATGTGAGTAATTTGGAATGTATTTGAGATTTGAAGTAGCATTTAATTAAACTTACCACTGCCATTTTATTACTGATTTAAGATTACTCCCCAAAATACTAGAAGAAAACTTCTGACTACACTGGAAAAAACTTTTATGTTAAATTGATATGTCTCTAAATTCCTAATAGTTTTTTGGTTCTTGGTGTGTACTTCTTACTCTAATTATTCTTATTTCTTCTTTACCTATGTAGTATGCTATTCTTATATGGTGTAATTCAAATGCTCTGTAACTGCCATCATTATTTTGCTTGTATTTGTCTCTTGGATATCTTTCTTCTTGTATTGGTATTTCGTTGACTTTTTCTATTATTGACTTTCTTACTAGTTCTGCATTTTGTATTGAGTCTTTCTTTATATGTTTTATCTGTTTTTTAAACTCATTTCTTTGTTCTTCATCCCAAACAAGTTTCTTTTTTACCATGTCTCTGATTCTTTTGCTAATTCTTCATGTGTTATATATTGTCCTTTGTCTATTCTTTTCATTGCTTCGTCTATTTCTTTATTGTATTGTTCTATGCTTATTCTTTCTTCTATGTCAGTTATTTTTACATATGATTCTATATATCTTAATATATTTTCTTTTTCGCTATCTCCTAGTAATGGTAATTTTTCTATTATTTCTTTATCTATAGTGCTTATACTCATGATTTTGCTTTTTACTAAGTTATACATTTTTATTTTTAATTGGTATTAATTATTTTATTGAATGACATTTTTATATGTTTTACTCATAACTTAAAAACATTATTTTGCTTGTACTTATTACACTAATTTACTTTAATTTACAAGTACTGTATTTTTGTATTGATGGTATACATATTACTACACTTAGAGATTACTATTCAAAATGTCAGAAGGAAACTTCTGACTACACGAGAAAGAACTTTTATATTAAATTGATATACCCTAGTTCCTAATAGTTCTACTTGTATTTCTTCTTTGGATTTCTGCTTGTATTAAAAACTCTGTGTACTAAAACAGTATCTTTTTTTATACTGTAAATTACCAAGTATGGAAATGATTTTACTAATACTTGTCTATATTCTTTCTTTACTATTCTAAAGTGTTTTGGATAGTTTGTTATATAGTCTACTTTTTTATCTAAAGTATCTTTAAATTTTATTCCTAGTCCTTCTTGTTGTTCTTCATAATATCCTACTGCGTTTAATACATCTTCATCTGCTTCTTTTAAGAAAGCTATCTTATATTTCATATTTTTCTTTTATATGACTTTTTACTTCTTCCCAGCTGTATGTTTCTAATTTTCCTGCTAGATAATCTTCTGTTTGTTTATCTAGTTCTAGCAATTCTTCATCTGTTAGCTCAAAGTCTACTTCTTCTTTGTTTAGAAGTGTATATATTGCTTCTAGTATTTTTTCGTTATCTTCTATGTCTATTCGTATGTGTAATTGTTCTTTTAATTCTGCTGTACTCATAATTTTGCTTTTTACTAAGTTATACATTTTTATTTTTAATTGGTGTTAATTATTTTATTGAATGGCATTTTTATATATTTTGCTTATAATATAAAAGCATTATTTGCTTGTTTGTTACACTAATTTACTTTAATTTATAAGTACTGTATTTTTGTATTGATGGTATAAGCTTAGATATTGCTCTTTGAGATGCCAGAAGGAAATTGCTGACACCACAGGAAAAAAACAAACAAGCTTATGACAACTAAATTTGTAGGACGGTGATAACACCGCCCTTGTGCGAAGGAAATGATGATGATAAACATGTAGTTTCTAAGCTTATTGATGCTTTTATTAAAACTAAACAGCTTAAACAAATTGTAGCTCAATAATTTTTATTCTATTGGACAAATTGGCTCTCCTTTTACATATAAGTTTAATATACTTGGATTGCTTATTGGTGTATTAAAATCTATATCGTTAAAATCTGGATCTTTAGTATAAATTTTTAATAAATAATATCCACCTTTTAACTGTATATCTTTATTAAAATCATTTAAGAGTTCTGTTGTTGTATGTTCTTCTCCATAAACCTTATAATGGTAGATTACTGAAGTTCCTTTTCTTGGTATATATTTCTTACCATCTGTTACTGCTACCGTATAACAATAGTTGGTTTTCATATCCTTTCTCTTAATTCCACCACTGATAAGAAGATATAAAATTAAAATGCCTAAAACAATTAGCCCTAAAAGAGAAAGAATCTCTTTTAGGTTTTTATCTTTTAAAAATCTCATTTTGTTAGCTTTTGTTCCTCTGCTAGTGCTAGCTTGTAGCTCGTACTATTATACAAATATACAAATTAATCTTTTCCATTTATGTGTAACCTAACACAGCAAAGCTAACAAAACAAACACCTTCGTTATTATGTATTATGTATTTTCTGCTCATATACAAAACTAATGCAAACTATATATTTATACAAGTATTTTATATTGGTAAGATCAACAAGCTCGCACCAGCTTTGGAAAATAAAGCTATAAAAAATATCCTACTCCTTGTCCTTGCTTAAAATAGTGTGTCCCATTTTGTCGCGTTTGGTTTCTAAGTAATCTTTATTATATATATTAGGCAATACTTCTATAGGTATGTTCTCTACTATTTCTAATCCATAACCTTTTAATGCTGCTCGCTTTTTCGGATTATTGGTTATCAGTCGTAGTTTATTAATTTTCAAATCGCGTAATATCTGAGCACCAATGCCAAAATCTCTTTGGTCTGCTTTAAAACCCAATGCCAAATTCGCATCAACAGTATCCATGCCTTCTTCTTGCAGTTTGTATGCTTTCAATTTATTAATAAAACCAATGCCTCTGCCTTCTTGCATCATATATAAAATAACACCTTTGCCTTCTTGCTCTACCATTTTCATTGCATTGTGTAGTTGGTCGCCACAATCGCATCTCAAAGAACCTAAAATATCGCCAGTAATACAAGAAGAATGTACTCTTACCATAACTTCGTCGCCTTCATTCCACTCTCCTTTTACTAGTGCAAAATGTTCTTCGTCGGTCATTTTCGCTTTGTAAGCAATAAGTTTATACTCGCCATATTTCGTAGGCATTTTTACTTCTACAATGCGTTCCACTTGTCGTTCTTTATCTAAACGATAAGCTACTAAATCTTTAATAGAAATAATTTTAAGTTGATGCTTCTCTGCAATTTTAATGAGTTCTGGCATGCGAGCCATCGTACCATCTTCGTTCATAATTTCTACCAACACACCAGCTGGTTCAAAACCTGCCATTCGTGCTAAATCTATAGTTGCTTCTGTATGACCAGTTCTTCGCAACACGCCTTCTTTTTTTGCTTTTAAAGGAAAAATATGACCTGGTTTTCCAAAATCAGATGGTTTGATAGTTGGATCAATCAATGCTTGAATCGTTTTAGCTCTGTCTGCTGTAGAAATTCCTGTAGTACAACCATGACCAATTAAATCTATCGATACTGTAAAAGGTGTATCAAAATGAGAAGAGTTGGCATTCACCATCATTTCTAATCCAAGTTCTTCGCAACGATCTTCTATAATTGGTGTACAAATTAAACCTCTGCCATGTGTTGCCATAAAATTGATGATGTCTGGTGTTACATTTCGAGCAGCAGTAATGAAGTCGCCTTCATTTTCTCTGTCTTCATCATCTACTACAATAACTAATTTACCAACTTGAATATCTTTGATAGCAGCTTCAATGGTATCTAATTTATATTTATCTTGTTGTTGGTTTCCAGACATTGCTTTGTATTCCTTTAATTGCTTTAAAAAATCCGAGTAAAACTGCTACTTGCATAATCATAAAATAAATGAAGTGTTTAACATACTTTACATCGAAGTCAAATTTAATGAAAAGTAGTGTGAGTATAAGTAGCGTTACTGTTAACACTAAAATAAGAATTGGCAATTTTATCATTAAATAAATGAATGCATACAACAACAAAAAAGGCGTACACCATCGTAGTACTTTGTGTGATAGCAATGCAAACGATAGTTTATTAAATGGTTGTAAAAGTAGGTTTTTAAAATACGGTATAATTTGAAATCCACCAGAACTTATTCGTACTTTACGATTAAATTCTTCTTGAATACGGTTGTCTCTTATTTCAAAACATTTAGCGTTTTCATTTAAAATAGTTCGTTTGTTTTGTAGGTTGATGTTCATGCCAATCCACATATCATCTAAAACAAGATTTTTAGGAATTGGTTTAAAATACTTTGCACGAATAGCGTAGCATGCACCAAACGAAGCTAAAATTAAACCTAAGTGCTTGCTTTCTTGTAGTTTGATTTTAGTTTCAAAATTTAGATATTCTTTTTCTAATGATTCTTGTTGGTTGATGACCATAGCATCTACTAATCCAACTGTATCTGTTTTAAAATATTTTATGCATTCGTAGATTAGATTGTCGTCGAAAATAATATCTGCATCTGTTAAAATGACAAGGTCGTCTTTAGGAATTTCTTGCATTAAGTTGTTGATAATACTTGGTTTTCCTTGTCGCTCTGTATAAACTGTATATTGAATATTCAATTTATCTTGATAAGTTGCTACAATTTGTTGTGATGCATCTGTACAATTGTCTAATCCAATATAAATATTAATTTTATTTTTTGGGTAATTATTATTTATAATACTCTCTAATTTTTGTGCAATAACTTTTTCTTCATTGTGAATTGGAATGATAATATTAACAGTTGGTAAGTCATCGTTTAAATTGTAGTGATTGATATGCTCATCAAACTTAAATAAACTAATAAATATAGCGTATATAATATAAGTATATAACAATAAACATATTATAATTATAAATACAATCATTAATTAATTTAAGTTTTCTTTCTTTTTGAACTTCGCTTTTATCGTAGCAAAAATATTACTACTAAAAACATTGGCATCGTTTACTGTTCTGTAACTTAAATAAATTGCCAATGGTAGCAATACAATTGTAGATAACCACATTCCTATTGGCATTGGTATTACTTCTGCTTTAGCTAATTTTTCGCCTGTTACATTTAACACATGAAAAACTACAAAATACAATACAGAAACTAATATAGGCACACCAAAACCACCTTTTCTTACAATAGCTCCCATCATTCCACCAACTATCATCAATACAATACAAGCAAACGACAACATATATTTTCTATATATTTCTGCTACATAAGCATAATAAAATGCTTTTCGCCAACTCATATCTTCTTGTGTACTTTGAATAGATTGTATAAAAGCATTTATAGAAGATTGTGCTTTAACTGTTACGCCAGTAGTAAAGTTTCTATTATAAACATTATTTAAATCTATATTTATTATGGAAGTTGTAGTCGTATCTTCTTCTATAATTGGCTGTTCAATAATTGTTCCTTTTTTATTGGTTGGTACATAGTTATTATAAGTTGCATAAATAACATTCCACCTACCTTGCATATCTCTTTCTAATGAATCTGCTTCTTGATTTAATTGCTTAATAGAATACATTACCTGATTGGCTTTAAACAAATTTTCATCTGTTCGTTTCATTTGAAATTCATTTAAGTCGAATACTTTTCGCCAACTTTTAAAATGCATTTCCATTGCTTCATCTTGAATATTCTTATCTACTTCATTTTTATTGCGTTTAAAATCGTATTGATATTGCTTACCATTGTACAACTCTAAAATTAAAAACTGACCAGTATTACTCAACGAAATTTTGCCTTTATCTGCTAATACCAATAATTTATTGCCATTATTTTGCGAATGATCATAAACAGTAATTCCATATAGTGTTTGATTATCTGCTGCTTTTTTATCAATTTTCAAAGCAAAACCAGATAAACCTCTATAAAAAACACCTTCTTGTATATCTAGTGCTGGTTTCGATTTCCTTATATCATACAATAAAGCGTAAAACTTTAAATTTACCTTAGGCAATACATAATTTGAAAAATAAAATGCAGAACCAGCTAATACCACAGAAAACACCAGAATAGAAGCCATTACTCTTAGTACAGAAACACCAGAAGCTTTAAAAGCCGTTAACTCATTACTTTCAGCTAAATCACCAATAACCATATTCGATGCCAACAATACTGCTAATGGCAAAGACATTGGCGTAATAATTACTGCAAACAGTTTTACTAATTGTAATACCAAACTCATTTCTAAACCTTTTCCTACAATATCATCAATGTACTTCCACAGAAACTGCATTACAAAAATGAAAGTGGTTAATCCATAGGTTATTATCAAAGGCAATATGAATGCACTTAATACTTTTTTATCTACTTTTTTAACTATTGCCATCGGTTTGTGCAAAATTATGCAATTTCTTACACTATCGTAATGTTAAATACTTGAAATTAATTGTAGATTTTCGTAAATTTGCACACTTTTTAAACTTATTTGTCTATGCGTCAATTAAAGATAACCAAATCCATAACTAATCGTGAAAGTCAATCGCTTGAAAAATATCTACAAGAAATTGGAAAAGTTGATTTATTAACTCCTGAAGAAGAGGTAGAATTAGCACAAAGAATTAAGCAAGGTGACCAAATTGCTTTGGAAAGATTAACGAAAGCCAATTTGCGTTTTGTGGTTTCTGTAGCTAAACAATATCAAAATCAAGGTTTAACACTAAGCGATTTAATTAACGAAGGAAATTTGGGTTTAATTAAAGCAGCTCAAAGATTTGACGAAACCAGAGGTTTTAAATTTATTTCTTATGCTGTTTGGTGGATTCGTCAATCTATTTTACAAGCATTAGCAGAGCAATCTAGAATTGTACGATTACCTTTAAATAAAGTAGGTTCTTTAAATAAAATCAATAAAGCATTTTCTTCTTTAGAACAAGAGTTTGAAAGAGAACCTTCTGCAGAAGAATTGGCTGACATTTTAGAAATTACTAGAGAAGAAGTAGAAACTACATTGGGTGTTGCTGCACGACATGTTTCTGTTGATGCTCCATTTCAAGAAGGTGAAGAAAACTCATTATTAGATGTTTTAGAAAACAAAGGTATTGAACGAACTGACCATGGTGTAGAATATGTTGACTCTTTAAGTAAAGAAATTGAACGCTCTTTAAGTACATTAACAGACAGACAGAAAGATGTATTGAAATACTATTTTGGTATTGGTGTAGAACATCCAATGTCATTAGAAGATATAGGCGATAAATTTGGTTTAACTAGAGAACGAGTTCGTCAAATTAAAGACAAAGCCATCAATAAATTAAGAGCAACTTCTAGAAGCAAACTCCTTAAAAACTACTTAGGCAATTAAAATAATATGAATACAACTAATTGGGTTTCTAACGAAAAAAAAGCCATTCAGTTACTCCAAATAGCAGGAGAACTTTGGCTAGAACAAAATGTAGAATTGGTAATTTTTAGAAGAACACTAGTAGATAGTAGAACTTCTGAAGTACTCAACAATCACGAATATGCTTCAAAATACATTAAAAGTCCAGTAACTGTAGATACTACTTTGTGTATTGCAGAAGCTATTGCTCAGTTAGACTTATCTCCTACTAGAATTGATTTAGGAAGACTAGCAAAAGAGTGGTTAGAAGAAAAAGATAATTTCAATAACGACTGTTTAAGTTTTGTAAAAAGCAAACTATCGCAATCTATAGGAAAAGAAAAAAGAGTGTTAGAACCTAAACCAGTTGTATTGTTTGGTTTTGGAAGAATTGGACGACTAGTAGCTAGAGAATTAATTTCTCAGCAAGGTATTGGCGAACAGTTGGTTTTGAAAGCAATTGTTACTAGAGGAAACTCTGACCTTGAAATTCAAAAAAGAGCTACGCTAATGCGTAAAGATTCTGTACATGGAAAGTTTAGAGGTGTTATTAAAGAAGACTACGATAACAAAGCACTAATCATCAATGGAAATGTAGTACACATGATTTCGGCAAATGATCCATCTGCTATTGATTATACAGCTTACGGAATTGATAATGCTTTACTAATTGACAATTCTGGTATTTTTAGAGATGAAGAAAGCTTGGCTAACCACAAAAAATCAAAAGGAATTAGTAAAGTGTTGCTAACGGCACCTGGAAAAGGCAATTTACCAAATATTGTTTTTGGTGTCAATCAAGACGACTTTGATTTAGATAAAATTGATATTTATACTGCTGCTTCTTGTACTACCAACGCTATATCAACAGTAATTAAGGTAATTGATGATGCTTATGGCATTGAAAGTGGACATGTAGAAACAGTACACTCTTATACAAACGATCAAAACTTACTAGACAATTTCCATAAAAAATATAGAAGAGGTCGTTCTGCACCTATGAATATGGTAATTACAGAAACTGGTGCTGCAAGTGCAGTTACTAAAGTTTTACCAAGTATGGCAGGAAAATTTACTGGTAACGCCGTGCGTGTACCAACTCCAGATGTTTCTTTAGCCATTTTACATTTAAAACTCAATACAGCTGTAGATGGTATTGAAGCTGTAAACAAAGTTTTAGAAGATGCTGCTAGCATTGGTAACTTAGTAGAACAAATAGATTATTCTACTTCGCAAGAAATGGTGTCTAGCGATTGTATTGGCAATCCACATGCATCAATTGTAGATGCTCCTGCAACTTTAGTTTCGCCAGATAATAAAAGTATTGTATTGTATGTTTGGTACGATAATGAATATGGTTATACCAGACAAGTGGTAAGATTGGCAAAACATATCTGCAAAGTAAGAAGACTGACTTATTATTAATATATTTTTCTTTGATTTAGAAGCAAATAAAATCTGTTGTGCATTTAGATTTAGAAGCAAAAAATAATAATAATCGTCATTCTCAACTTGATTGGGAATCTTTCTTACGATTTTTACAGCAGATTCCAGATAAATTTCTTCGTTATACTATGAAATTTTCTGGAATGACGCTCAAATACAGAAAGAGTTTAAAGAATATAAAATTAAATTATGTTTGAAAATTTACAAGACAGATTAGAAGGTGCGTTTAAGAATATTAAAGGACAAGGTAAAATTACCGAACTCAATATTGCTACTACCGTAAAAGAAATTAGAAGAGCTTTAGTTGACGCCGATGTTAATTATAAAATTGCAAAAGAATTTACAGATACTGTTAAAGATAAAGCTATTGGTGCTGGTGTATTAACTTCAGTTTCGCCAGGACAACAAATGGTTAAAATTGTAAGTGATGAACTTACTACTTTAATGGGTGGTAATGTAAGCGAAATCAATCTAAAACCAAATCCTGCTATTATTTTAATTTCTGGATTACAAGGTTCTGGTAAAACCACTTTCTCTGGAAAGTTAGCCAATTATCTAAAAACAAAAATTAAAAAATCGCCTTTATTAGTTGCTGGTGATGTGTATCGACCTGCTGCTATTGACCAATTAAAAGTATTGGGCGAACAAATAGGTGTAGAAGTTTATGCTGAAATAGAAAATAAAAATCCAGTTGAGATTGCACAAAATGCTATTAATTATGCTAAGCAAAAAGGATATAGCGTAATTATTATAGATACTGCTGGTCGTTTAGCTGTTGATGAAGCGATGATGACTGAGATTGCCAATGTAAAAAATGCAGTGCAACCAGCAGAGACTTTGTTTGTAGTCGATTCCATGACTGGTCAAGATGCTGTAAACACAGCAAAAGCATTTAATGATCGTATTAATTTTGATGGTGTAGTATTAACCAAATTAGATGGTGATACTAGAGGTGGTGCTGCTTTATCTATTAAATACACCGTAAACAAACCTATAAAATTTGTAAGTCGTGGTGAAAAGTTAGATACACTAGATGTATTCTATCCAGAAAGAATGGCTCAGCGAATTTTAGGTATGGGTGATATTGTGTCTTTTGTTGAAAAAGCACAAGAACAATTCGACGAAAAAGAAGCAGCCAGACTATCTAAAAAAATTGCTAAGAGTCAGTTTGACTTTAACGACTTCCTACAACAAATCAACCAAATTAGAAAAATGGGAAATATCAAAGATTTGTTAGGTATGATTCCAGGTGTTGGCAAGCAAATTAAAGATATAGACATAGACGATAATGCATTCAAAAAAATAGAATCTATTATTTTTTCTATGACGCCAGAAGAAAGAGGCAATCCTGATATTTTAAATGGCAAAAGAAGAGAACGCATTGCAAAAGGAAGTGGTAATAATATACAAGAAATCAATGCTTTTGTAAAACAATTTGACCAAATGAAAGTAATGATGAAACGCTTTCAGAAAATGGGCATGAAGTAGTTTTTGTAGTATGACTACTGTGTATTTTTCAGTACATTACCTATATAGTTAAAAAATAATTAATATCATATATTTTATTTTTTATATCGAAAAGAAATACTTCATATGAGTATTGACACTAAGTTACAGATGGTGCTTATTTACTTAAACCAATATATCAACCACATTGGGATTTAATCATTTATCTTAAAACAGATTTTGAAACTGCTTTAAATCGTGGCATTCAGAGAGATGCTCCATTATTAGGTGGAATTGATAAAGCTATAGAAAAATATAATAATCGATATCACAAAGCATCTGCGATGTATATAGATTTAAATCAGCCAGAACAACTAGCACATATTATTATTGACAATACCAATTTTAATAACTTAATCATTAGACTTCTTTCATAATAATAGATGTTACTGATAAGTCTTTTTTAATTTATTCGTAGCAGATGTTTCTCGTAAAAGGACGCTGCGATAATTTAAAGGTAAAAAATACTTTCGCAGAGTCTCTTTTAGAAGACGCTGCTTTGAAGTGCATGAATTATGAAAGAAATCTATTGAAAAATAAAAAAACTCGTTGCTAAAATTTTAACAACGAGCCAAATAAAGGTTGATAATAAATAATTTTTTAAATAGGGCTTTTTCCTTGAATTATTCTAAGTAATATAGCAATAACTGCTATTACTAGTAAAATGTGAATTAACCCGCCAGCGTGCATTCCTAAGAATCCGATTGCCCATGCAATAATTAATAACAAGGCAATGATGTACAAAATGTTTCCCATGATATTTAATTTTAATTGGTGAATAATGATTTTATTTTTATTAATTTATTTCTTCTAATTCAGCTTCTATTGAATTTAATTGTGCCTTAATTGCATCTATTTCAGTGTCAAGCAAGACATCATTTTTCTTGATTTCAAGTGCTACAAGCTTTTCCTTAATTGCTTGGTTTTCTGCTTGTAACTCATCAATTTTCTTTTGTCTTAGCTTATCAATGTTTGGAGTTTTAGATTTTTTAATTTTCAATCTCAACTCATCAATTTTTTCTTGATTGTTTGCTAAAACAACTTCTGTAGAAGCTTTAAATGAATTCCAAGTTTCTATTTTTGATGCTCTTAAGATAGAATCTTGTCTAAGAGAATCTTGATAGGCAACTGTTACTTCTATACTTTTTTTGTCTTCAGAATTCATATTCTTACAACTAACAGTAAACCATACTGCTGCTAATACAATAAGTGTTACTAAATAAATTCCTTGTTTTTTTGGTTGTGTTTTCATATCATTTTCATTTAATGTTTAATAATAATTTATGATACAAAGTTATGTACGAAGCTATTGTTGTGCATTACACAACTTTCATGAACTCTTATAAAATTTCATGATTCTAAAATAGTTCATCAAGTGCCTACAAATAATTAAGTTTAAAAAAAGAGAGTATACTTTATTTAAAACACTTATCTTTACTTGTATATATCAATAATTTAAAATGCTACAGTTAATACTATGAATATCTATATAAAATATGATGTGTCGCTTTTATGTAAAACTATATTAAATGAACAGTTAGAAAAAACAACTAAAAATTTTGTAATTGTTAATCCTAATGAAATTGATTTCAAAAAAGATTTAACGAATGCAGAAATGAATACAATAAAAGATGCACTATCTGTTTATGGAATTGAAATTATAGATAATCAGAAATCTGTATTGATTCAAAAAATAAAAGATATTATTGTAGAGTTGGTTTGGTCTGATGCTACACCAAATGTTACTACTTCTGTATATATAGCAGAAAAACTAAATCATAGCTATGGTTATTTGTCTAGTTTGTTTTCAGAAATAACATTTACATCTATAGAAAATTATATTATCATTCAAAAAATTGAAAGAGCCAAACAGTTATTGGCAAGCGAAAGTGTTACACTAACAGAAATATCTTATTTATTAAATTATAGCAGTGTTGCACATTTGTCTAATCAGTTTAAAAAAATGACAGGTATAACGCCTTCTGCTTTTCAAAGAATAATTAAAAAAAGAAGAGAAAAAAGAATTAATACTTAAATCAAAAAATTATGACCAATAAACCAATGCAAATAGTTTTAGCAGATGATGATGAAGATGATAGACTATTTTTTTCTGATGCAATAGACGAAATTAAAATGAATACCATCACAAAATTATTTAATGATGGTGTTGAACTAATGAATTACTTAACACAAGTAGATGTAATATTGCCACATATTATATTCTTAGATTTGAATATGCCTAAGAAAAATGGAATGGAATGCTTAGAAGACATACGCAATAATGCAAATTTAAAAGATTTGGTAATTGCTATCTATTCTACTTCTGCTTCGGAAATTGATATTGAAAATACTTTTGTTCATGGTGCAAATGTATATATTAATAAACCAACTGATTTTAGTAAATTAAAATCGTTATTGCGAGAAGTATTGAGTACCAATTGGCAATTTCATACTTCTGGATTAAATAAAGATACCTTCTTGCTAAGTATTTAGTCTTATATTTTAAGATAAGAAAAATGTACTAATGAAAAATTTTATAGAAAAACTTGAAAAAATTTTAGTTGAAAATTTATTATACATAAGCTTATCATTATTATTTTTATTATTTTCATTATTCCTTTTTAAGTTATATCAAGTTTCAAAATCTCAAAAAAAGCTACAACACTCATACAACATTAAAGTAGATCTAAATAATTTAATGTACAATTTAAAAGATGCTGAAAGTGCACAACGAAGTTACTTATTGACAAAAGACGAAGATTATTTGGTAATATTTAAAAGTAAAGAAGTAGATATAGATAGTCTAATACTTATATTAGATAAACTTACTGTTGATGATACAGATCAAAGCAAACTTATTGATACTATAATACAGAAAATAAATTTAAGACTTAGTCATTTAAACGATAGAGCAACTGATTTTCAAAATTCAGATGATGATATTTTTGCTACAGATAGTTATAGAGTGAAATTTAGAAAAAGCAAATTATTAATGAGTGAAATAAATGATATTATCAATAGATTTGAAGATAATGAAAATAATTTATATTTAGAAAGAAGCGAAAAATTTGAAAAAGAACAACGACGATTACCTTACTATTCTATAGCATTAATATTATATACTACACTTGTTTTTATATTGGCTTATTTAAAAATTAAAAAAGACAACAATACACTAACTAAAGCAAATATACAACTAGAAAAAACACAAAGAGCTTTTTACTTTGCAGAAGAAATATCTAAAACAAGTCACTGGGAATGGAATATTACCACCAATACATTTATGTCTTCTGATAATAACTATAGAATGCTTGGATTAGAGCCAAACGAGCTTGAACCAAAATTAGAAAACTTTATGGAATTAGTTCATCCAGACGATAAAGAATATGTGTACGAGCAATTTATGAAAATTTTGGAAGAAGAAAAATCAATACAATTTATTGCCAGAATTACTACTAAACAAGGCAAACAAAAATATCTAGAAGTTACCAATAGAATATTTAATAATGCAGATGGTACTAAAACAGCCATAGGTACCAATCAAGATATTACCATACAATACATCACCAATAACAACTTAGAAGAAAGTTATAATACTTTACTAAAATTAAACAGCGAACTATCTTCTTTTAATTATGTAGCCAGTCACGATTTACAAGAACCACTCAGAAAAATCCAATTATTTATATCAAGAATTGACGCAGATACTGAAAATAAACTCACAGAAAAATCTAAAGATTATTTCAGTAAAATAAAAACAACATCGCAACGAATGCAAGCACTTATTCAAGATTTATTAATGTATTCTAGAATAAGCAAATCAAGTAGAGCTTTCGAAGAAGTAAGTTTAGAAACAAGCGTAGAACAAGCACTAAGCGATTTAAGTCAAGTAGTAGAAGAAAAAAATGCAATTATAAACTTTGCAGATTTGCCAACAGTTCATGTCATTCCATTTCAAATGCAACAATTGTTTTATAATCTTATAGGCAACTCCATTAAATTTACAGAAAAAGACAAACAGCCTATCATTGAAATTGCTTCAGAAATTGTAAATGCCGATACATTAGATTTTGTACAAAACAAAAATCAAAAAACATTCCACAAAATTACTTTATCAGATAATGGCATTGGTTTTGAAAATGAGTTTGCAGAGAAAATTTTTACTGTATTTCAAAGATTACATAATAAAACAGCTTATTCTGGAACAGGTATAGGATTGGCAATATGTAAAAAAATAATCGACAATCATAAAGGATATATTTTTGCAGAAGGCAAACCTAATGAAGGTGCTACTTTTACTATTTATTTGCCTGCTTAATTTTTTAGATCTAATGACTGTAAAATAGTTTAACCTAAATTATGCATCCGAGAACTTTCGGCAGGAAAAAAATAAGTCAAAAAACTATTAGTTTAATCTTGCGAAGCTACGCAACGCTTTTGCTAATAAAAAACTTTTGCTAATAAAGTTGAAGTACTACGCACTTCTTATTTGGCTATAAAAGTATGAAATACTTCAATATGAATGACCATGTGAGGAACTCATGGTATAAATAAGGTATAATTTGAGTTAAAAATAGGATGCCATACAAAACTGCATAGCAGTTTAACCTTATTAGAAAAAGCAAAAATCGTTTAAAAAATGCCGCGTAGCGGCATAACTTTTTATATAAACTTTTAGCTAAACTTACATAAGCTAGTCAAACCATTATTCATATAATTAATTTAATAACATAAAAATTGTGTAAAATTTGATTATTAAAATGTAAAACCAATACCATAGCATCATATTATATTTGCAGTAACTAACTATTTTTTTTAAAGAATTACTTAATTATGAAAGATTATTTGAGAGTACATCAAGAAATTATTGATTTAATTGAAAAGATTAAAATAGAGTTTCCTGAATTGTATGATTCTATTAACGAGATGCCAATTATAGACGATTTGAATAATACAGATACATTGAATACACAACAATTAGAAAAATATTTACACTCATTACAAAATAGGTACAACGCCTATAAATTGTCTAATGGACAATAATTGAGGTAACTCATATTCTTAGTTTTAAATTTTTCATTAAAATACTTTTCTTGTTTTATACAATACTGATTTATCTTACCTATAATATAAAACATACATTAATTTATATATCGTATAAGTCTGAATTAATTGCAGAAACTATTAAAAAACAAAAACAGTATCATTTATTATATTTATACTTTATTGATTTATAAAAAGTCTTTCCAGCAGTAAATAAAATGAGTGCAACCATATATAGAATCATTATATAAAAATAGTTAACTCATAATTTAGATTGATATCATTTCTGCGACTATCTGCGTAGTCTGCGGGAAATTTTTTAAAATAAATAGCTAACACATAACTTAGATGAATATCATTTCTGCGAGTATCCGTGTAATCTGCGGGAAAGTTTTTCAAAATAAAAATCTTATAAAATCATCTTAAAGTTGTGTAACAGCACTTAAGCAAACGCACTATAAATTTGCAGTATCAAAGTGATTAAAACAAATTATTTATAAACAATTAAAATTATTAAAAATGAAAAAAATGATCTTAACAGCACTGTCAATTGTAACAATGCTAACATCAATTTCAGCAAAACAAAACAATGAAACTTCTGTTTACGAAGGTTTCCAACATCCAGAAAGTGTAATCGCATACAAAAAACATTTGTTTGTGTCTAACACTGGTCAAGAACTAGAACCATTAGCAAAAGATGGCGATGGATACATTACTTTATTATCTAGAAAAGACAATACCGTAATAGAAGAAAAATTCATCTCAGGTTTAAATTCACCTAAAGGTATGTTTGTAAAAAGAGGTGTTTTATATGTAGCCGATATCGATAAAGTAGTTGGCTTCGATATCAAAACCAAAGAAAAAGTATTTGAAGAAAATTTGGCTCAAGAAGGAGCGTCTTACTTAAATGATGTCACTAAAGCACCATTCGGAATGTATGTTTCTGCTACGCTAAACGATGGTTTTTACAAAATAAACAACAAAGGTAAAGTGAAAGAAATACAACTTAAAAACGACCAACTTACAGGTGTTAATGGTATCTCTCGTAGACCATTAGGAAAAGTATTTGTTGCTAATTTTGGAGATGATGACCAACAAGGAAATGTAGGTAAATTTGGTGTAGTTAGAAAAAAATATAAAACATTAAAAAATGGTGGCATCAACGATGGTATTGTTACAAAAGGTAAAATCTACTATACCGATTGGGTTACTAAAACAGAAGATGATGGTGAAATAATTTCTATGCGTAGAAATGGAAAAAAAGTTAGAAAAAACAATATCGCTACCAATATTTCAGGTCCATCAGATATTTATGTAGATAAAAGACAAAGAGTATTATGGGTGCCTGCTATGAACGAAAATAAAATTGTAGCAGTTCCATTCTCACTTTTATAATCTATACACTACACAACTCTATTATATATTGATTTAATTTCTGGAAACATAGTCAACTAAAAGCAATTAAATCAAAAGGAGGTGTCGAAATTTCGACATCTCTTTTTTTATATTTTATAGTTAAGATTATAGTTTTAATTTGTAACTCATTAGACTTAATTTTTTAAGAAATGCTTACTCAACTTGATGACTGAAATAGAAATCTTAGCAGATAGAATACTAGCCAAAAAGTAAGCAAACTTCAATTTTTCTTTTTTGCAGAAAAAACAGATATATTATAAGCTTATATTATATAAATCTAAAAATACTTTTGCTTTTTGCAATATTGACAAACTCTAATTTTACTAATAATTTTTTGGTTCTTGATGTGTGCTTCTTACTCTGACTATATCTATTATATCTTTAAGTATCTTATATGATACTCTTATCTTTTTATATTCAAAACTTCTATAATTTCCTTTGTTATTTTTCTTGTATTTATCTCTTGGGTATCTTTCTGGTTGTTCTTTAAGTGCTTCTGTTTTACTAAGTATTTCGTCTAGTATATTATTTGCATTTTGTTCTGAGTCTTCTAGTATATTTTCATAAATTTTATTCAATTCTTTTGTTGCACTGTGTGACCATTTTATTGCTTTTATACTGCTCTTTTTTTCCATTCTTGAGCCATTTTTTTTACTTCTTCATGTGTATAAAATTTTCCTTCGGCTATTTCTTGTTCTGCTATTTCTATGTCTTTATTGTATTGTTCAATATCTACTTGATTTTTTTGCTTTAAATCTATAAATGATTTTATTACTTCTAGTATTGTTTTTTTTTCTCCTTTTCCTAGTTTTGGTAGGTATTCCACTATTTTTTTATCAAGCGTTTGTGTATCCATTTCTTTTTAGCTAATTACTAAGTTATGCATTTTTTTCTTCTTTTGTGTTAATTTGTAACTGAAAGAATAGTTATTAGTAAGATTATTATCAATCATCAATATCTATTTATATATTGATAGTGTTTATTTCTATAAATCTAACAATACTTTATTTGGATCTGTGCCGAACAACATTTTTTCTGGATGTTCTAAATAGTCTTTCACTGCTACTAAGAAACTAACACTGTCTTTTCCATCAATAATTCTATGATCGTAAGACAATGCCAAATACATCATTGGTTTAATAATTATTTGTCCGTTTTCTACAATAGGTCGTTCTTCAATTTTATGCATACCCAAAATTGCAGATTGTGGTTGATTGATGATTGGTGTACTTAATAAAGAACCAAACACGCCACCATTAGTAATGGTAAAAGTACCACCTTCCATGTCTTCCATTTTCAATTCGCCTTTTCTTGCCAACGATGCTAAGCGTTTTATTTCTAATTCTATATCTGCGAAAGACATTACTTCTGCGTTTCTAATTACAGGAACTACTAAACCTTTGTCGGTAGAAACTGCAATAGAAATATCTGCATAATCGTGTAAAATCATATTTTCATCATCGATGTAGGCATTTACTTTTGGAAATTGCATTAATGCTGTACTACATGCTTTGGTAAAGAACGACATAAATCCAAGACCAATGCCATGTTTTTCTGCAAAAGCATCTTTGTATTGTTTTCTTAAATCTAAAATTGCCGACATATCTACTTCGTTGAAAGTAGTAAGCATTGCTGTTTGGTTTTTAACATCTACCAATCTACGAGCAATGGTTTTACGCATACGAGATAGTTTTTCTACTGTTTCTTCTCGTGATGCTGTTTTATTGCTTAATAGTGCTTCTTCTAAATTTCTTGGTGTAGCTTTTAGAGCATCTGATTTAGTTATGCGTTGGTCTTTGCCTGTACCTTGAACTTCATTAGCCGCTACATTTTTTTCATCTAATATTTTTTTAGCAGCTGGCGATGGAGTTCCTTTAGCATACGAATCATTCGTTGACTCTTGTTTTTCTACTTTAGTCTCAACTTTTGGAGCTTCTTGTTTTGTTGCTTGCTTTGGTTCTTCTTTAACTACTTCTTGTTTTGGCGTTTCCTTTTTTTCTTCTTTTTTAGGTGCATCACTTGTAGCAAAGCTATCATCTATATAACCAATAACAGCACCAATTTCTAAATCGTCGCCATCATTTGCTTTAATTTCTATTTTTCCAGCAACTTCCGCAGGCAATTCAAAAGTAGCTTTGTCTGATTCTATTTCTGCCAATGCTTGGTCAATTGCAACAATATCTCCATCTTTCACCAACCATTCTGCCAATGTTACTTCTACTACAGATTCTCCTACGGTTGGAATTTTTATTTCGTGTTTCATATACTATATTTTATTTAACTAAAAGCTTTATCTACTAATTGTTTTTGTTCTTCTAAATGTATTTTATTATAACCAGTAGCCGATGAAGCTGCTTGTGCTCTTGCGATAACTTCAAACGATGCAGATTTTGGATAATTCAACAATAAGAATGAATAAGCTCCCATATTAATTGGTTCTTCTTGTACCCAAGCAATTTTGGCATTTTTATATTTTTTGATAATAGCGTCCCATTGTGTAAATGGCACTGGATATAATTGTTCTACTCTTACAATAGCAACATCGGTTCTGTTTTCTGTTTCTTTTCTTTCTAATAAATCGTAGTAGACTTTACCAGAACAGAAGAGTACTTTTTTAACTTTTGTAGCAGCATCTATATTATCATCGTCGATTAATTCTTGAAACTTGCCTTTGTAAATCTTCTCAATATCATCAACACATTTTGGATGTCTTAATAAAGATTTTGGCGACATATTAATCAATGGTTTTCTAAAAGGAAAAGCCAATTGTCTTCTTAATAAATGGAAAAAGTTTGCTGGTGATGAAATGTTTGTGATAATCATATTTAATTCACCACAAAGTTGTAGAAATCTTTCTAAACGAGCACTAGAATGTTCTGGTCCAGCACCTTCGTAGCCGTGTGGTAATAACAACACAATACCATTTTGTCTGTTCCATTTGGTTTCAGCAGCAGCAATAAATTGGTCGATGATGATTTGAGCACCATTACTAAAATCGCCAAACTGTGCTTCCCAAATCGTTAAAACATCTGGACTTGGCATGGCATAGCCATATTCAAAACCAAGCACACCATATTCTGATAAATGTGAATTGAAAATTCTGAATAATCCTTGTTTATCATCTATAAAGTTGAGTCGATTATATTCTTCTCCTGTATTTTCATCGTACAACATAGCATGACGATGTGAGAAGGTACCTCTTTTTACATCTTCGCCACTCATACGCACATCACTACCATCTAACAAAATAGAACCATAAGCAAATAATTCGGCAGCAGCCCAATCTACAGTACTGTTTTCTTTCATTAAAGCTCTTCTGTCGTCGAGCATTTTTTGAATTTTTCGTAGTGGATGAAAACCTTCAGGCACTTTAACTAAAGCTTTGATGATTTTTACTAAATTGGTTTTGGTAATTTTAGTTTCTGGAGAAGATTCAAAGTCTTTTTGAGTAGCTGTTCTTAATTTGTTCCAAGCTACATCAGTTGTTTGCAGTGTATATTCGCTTTTTTGTTTTTTGTGCTCATCTAAGCTTTCTTGTAATTCTTTCCAAAAATCTTTTTCTAATTCTTTAGACAAATCTAAATCTGCCATATTCCACTTGTTGAGTTTTTGGTTGTACAAGTCTCTTACACCAACTTTATCTTTGATGATTTTATACATTTGAGGTTGTGTATACGCTGGATCATCACCTTCGTTATGTCCGTGTCTTCTATAACAAACCATATCTATAAATACATCTTTATTAAATTTTTGACGATATTCTGCTGCTAACTCTGCTACATAAGTAACTGCTTCTACATCATCTCCGTTAACATGAAAAACTGGTGCTTGAACAGTAGCAGCAATAGATGTAGAGTAATTAGAAGAACGAGCATCATCAAAATCTGTAGTAAAACCAATTTGATTGTTGATGACATAGTGTATTGTTCCGCCAACAGTATATCCTTTTAGTTTTTCCATTTGGAGAACTTCATAAACTATGCCTTGTCCTGCAACAGCTGAATCGCCATGAATAGTAATTGGTAAAATTTTATCGTAATCAGAGTTATAAATAGCATCTGCTTTAGCTCTGCAATAACCTTGTACTACTGGATTGATAGCTTCGAGATGAGATGGATTAGGTAGTAGTTTTACATAGACTTCTTTTTTGTCCATGGTTTCGTATTGAGAAGAATATCCTAAGTGATACTTTACATCGCCTGTTCCAGAAAATAAACTTTTTCCTGGTGTAGAACCTTCAAATTCTGAAAAGATTTCATCGTAAGTTTTATCTAAAATGTTTACAAGTACATTTAAACGACCTCTGTGTGCCATACCAATTACAACTTCTTCTACATGTAAATTAGCTGCTACATTAATTAAAGCATCTAAAGCTGGAATAGTAGATTCTCCACCTTCTAGTGAAAATCGTTTTTGACCCAAAAATTTCGTTCCTAGAAATCGTTCGTAAACTTCTGATTCGTTAAGTTTTTCTAAGATTCTTTTTTTCTTATCAATTGGATGTTCGTAAGCAATATAACCTACTTCAATTTGTTCTCGCATCCAAGCCAATTCTTCTTTATCTATAATATAATTGTATTCCCAACCAATAGTTCTACAATATATTTTACGCAGTGTTTCTATTATTGTTTTCAAAGATACCTTTCCTAGTTGTAAAGCTTCGCCAGCATAAAATTCAGTATCTAAATCAGCTTCGGTTAAGCCAAAATTATGCAATTCTAGACCAGCATTTCTATCTTTTCGTTTTTTAATAGGATTGGTATCTGAAATTAAATGACCTTTATCTCTATATGCTTGTATGAGTTTAAGCACTTTAAATTCCTTTGGAGAAACATCTACATTGCTAGAATTTAGCGTTAACTGTCCGTTATCTGAATATTGTACTGCTAAATCAAATCCTGTAAAGAATCTTTGCCAATCTTTATCTACACTATTGTTGTCTTGCTTATACTGTAGATATAGTCCTTCTATATACTCGGCACTTGAATTGCTAATGACTGATAAGTCTTCCATTGTTGTTTTCGTTAAATTATTTTGCAAATATCGTTAATATCTTCTGATTTTAAATCAAACACTTCATCTAAATTAATGTTTTTTAATAATAGATTAAGTTTTAAAGATAATTTACTTTTTTTTTTCATTTACAATTCTTATTATTATCTTTGCACACTCAAAATTAAGAATAATGGCACATCATAAATCTGCTAAGAAAAGAATTAGACAAATTGCAAAAAGAAGATTAGAGAATCGTTACTATGGTAAAACCACTAGAAATGCAATTAGAGATATTAGAGCGACTACTGATAAAGCAGAAGCTACTAAGTTATTACCAGATGTATTTTCTATGATAGATAAATTAGCAAAAAGAAATCAAATACATAAAAATAAAGCAGCTAATTTAAAGTCTTCTATAATGAAGCAAGTAAATAGTTTATAATTTTTTATGGAAAAAGTATAGAAAGTGCGTCTTAATGATGCACTTTTTTTATTTTATGACTATAAATGATGCTGAAAAACTGAGTATAAAATATTGGGCAGAAGAAGATAGACCACGAGAAAAACTAATTTTAAAAGGTAGAAGAAGTTTATCGAACGCCGAATTATTAGCCATTATTATTGGTAGTGGTAGTAAACAGTTTTCTGCCTTAGATATTGCCAAACAAATATTGAATAGTGTTGATAATAATTTGTATGCATTGAGTAAATTTTCAGCAAAAGATTTAGAACAATTTAAAGGTATTGGAGAAGCAAAAGCTATAAATATTGTTGCTGCATTTGAAATTGCTTTTAGAATGAGCCAAAGTCAAGTTACACAGACCACACAAATTGTTAGCTCTAAACAAGTATTCCAATTAATGAATCATCTTTCACTTTTACCACACGAAGAATTTTGGATTGTATTACTCAATAATAGAAATGAGTTACTCAATACCGTAATGATTAGTAAAGGTGGACAAAATAGAACACTAGTAGATGCAAAAATTATTTTTAATACAGCGATTAAACAAAGTGCAGCTAAAATAATTTTGGTACACAATCATCCATCTGGCAATAATCAACCAAGTCATGAAGACAAAAAACTTACACAAAATCTTATTGAAGCAAGTACCATGTTAGACTTGCCAATTATAGACCACATTATCATAGCACAAAAAGAATTTTATAGTTTTAAAGACAATAGTTTATTATTTTAGTCAACTTTTTTATGAAGAATGAATACTAATACTTTCAATTAACAATAAAGTTTGACACAATACTAACTGCCTGCTATTGGCGAATCAAAAATACCTACAGCTAATTCTGCCCAAAGTAATAGAAAAAGAACAATAACCACTATTACACCAAGTATTCTGTATTTAGAATTAAATCGTCGCCAAACCATATCAATTACTAATAAAACACTAAATAGCAGAATACCCATTATTACAAAATCTAAAATAGACCAATTTATTGCATTGCTAAATTGCATAGCTATAAAAGGAATAGATAATAATGTTGCTACAACTCCGAAAATAACGATAAGTTTCTTTTTTGTTTTCATAATATTTTATTTTAAAAGTACTTTTTATTACAAAGTTAAATTTAATTTTTAAATTTCAGAATATTTCCATTGAAATTTTTGTTGAATAGAATTGTTAATACATCATTCTCATAAAAAAAGTGGATAATAATTCTTGTATTTTATTTGTTTTTTCAATGCATGCATTGTATTTTTAATGCCTTATTTTTAAAATAAATTTTTAAACTTTATGAGTCATACAACAGCAACAAAAAACTTATTACAAGGTGGCGAATTTTTAATCAAAAATTCTGATTACAAAGACATTTTTATTCCTTCTGATTTGAATGAAGAACAAAAAATGATTTTGCAAACCACTAAAGATTTTCTAGACAACGAAGTAATGCCAAATGATACTAAACTAGAAAAACTAGATTTACCATTGACCGTAGAATTACTAGAAAAAATGGGAGATTTAGGATTACTTGGCTTAGCAATTCCTGAAAATTATGGAGGCATGGGTCAAGATTTTAATACCAACTCTATTGTGGTAGAAGCTTTGGCAAAAGCAAGATCATTTACACTTTCTTGGGGAGCTCATGTTGGTATTGGAACTTTGCCAATTGTGTATTTTGGTAATGAAGATCAAAAGACAAAATATTTACCAAAGTTGGCAAGTGGCGAGTTAAAAGCTTGTTATTGTTTAACTGAGCCAGGTTCTGGTTCTGATGCATTAGGTGCTAAAACAAGAGCCGACTTAAATGCAGAAGGTACGCACTATATTATTAATGGTCAGAAAATGTGGATTACCAATTCTGGCTTTGCTGATGTGTTTATTGTTTTTGCACAAGTAGATGGCGATAAATTTACTGGTTTTATCTTAGAAAAAGATATGGAAGGATTGTCTCTTGGTGCAGAAGAAAAGAAAATGGGTATTAAAGGTTCATCTACCAGACAAGTATTTTTTGAAAATGTAAAAGTGCCTAAAGAAAATTTACTTGGAGAAATTGGCAAAGGACATCTAATTGCTTTTAATATATTAAACATCGGAAGATATAAATTAGCTATTGGCTCACTTGGTGGTGCTAAAGTAGTGTTAGAAGCTGCTGCAAAATATGCTAACGAAAGACAGCAGTTTAAAACACCTATTGCAAAATTTGGTGCTATACAATATAAAATTGCAGAAATGGCAGTACAAATTTATGCTTGTGAGTCGGCTTGTTATAGAGCTTCTGATGTGATTGACAATAAAGAAAAAGAATTATTGGCAGCAGGCAAATCTTTTCAAGATGCGATAATGGGTGCTGCTGATGAATACGCCATTGAGTGTGCTTTCTTAAAAGTACATGGTTCTGAAGTTTTAGATTACTGTGTTGATGAAGCAGTGCAAATTCATGGTGGCATGGGTTTCTCTGAAGAAACTGTGGTTTGTGGTGCATATAGAGATGCTAGAATTAATAGAATTTTTGAAGGTACTAACGAAATTAACAGATTACTTACCGTAGATATGTTATTGAAAAGAGCAATGCAAGGTAAGTTAGATTTAATGACGCCAGCAATGGCTATTCAAAAAGAATTAATGAGTGTGCCTGATTTTGGAAATGATGAAGATGATAATGCTTTAGCTAACGAAATTAAAGTAGCAGCTAATACTAAAAAAGCAGTGTTGATGGTAGCTGGTGCAGCAGTTCAAAAACTAATGAAAAGTTTAAAACATGAGCAAGAAATTTTAATGAACATTGCCGATATGATTTTAGAAGTCTATGCTATTGAATCAACAGTTTTGAGAACACAAAGAGAAATTGATAATAGAGGAAATGAGGAAGCAAGTATATATATTGATTTAGCTAAAGTATATATAAGTGATGCTGTTGAAAGAATTAATTTATATGGAAAACATGCATTACAATCATTTGCAGAAGGCGATGAGTTACGAATTATGTTAATGGGATTAAAACGATATACTAAGAGTGAAATTATCAATACTAAAAATGCAAGAAGACGCATTGCAGACAAAGTATTAGAAGCAGAAGCATATTGTTTCTAATAAAATTAAAACTAAGAAAAGAAAAAGGAAAGTAAATTTTTGCTTTCCTTTTTTTTATTTTAGATGCTAATGTATAAATGTATTTTATTAATTAGTATATTTTTGTTGATATTTAATACGAGTTGTCAATATAAGTATAATAATCATTATAAAATTGGACAAAAAATTGATAGTTTAAATGGTGTTTTTGTGTACTATAATGGAGCAGTTGGTAATGTTGTAGAAAGAAATACAAGTATAGATGGTTATAATATTGGTTTAAAATATCAATGTGTAGAATTTGTAAAAAGATATTACTACGAATACTTAAACCATAAGATGCCAAACAGCTATGGTCATGCTAAAGATTTTTTTGACCAATCACTAGCAGATAACACTTTAAATGAAGCAAGAAATTTAATGCAATTTACCAATGGCAGCATACAAAAACCTCAAGTCAATGATATTATTATTTTTGATAAAACAAAATTTAATCCATATGGACATGTTGCTATAGTGGCAAGTGTTGACAAAAATTACATTACTATAATTCAACAGAATACTGGTAAGTTAGCATCAACTAGAAAAAAGATAAAGTACTACCAAAAACAACATAAATATTTTTTACAAAGTAAACATGTACTTGGCTGGTTAAGAAAAATAATTTGAATTTAAAATTATATGTATTAAGCAATCAGATTATCAATTTTATTGTAATCTCTTTTTGAGTGTTTCTGTAATACTTTTCATTCGGTCTAAATTCATTAAAAGTGCTAAACCAAGCTTTATAGGAAACAATATTATATATAGAATAACTAATAGATAATTTGGTTTTGGATTTAATTTTTCAAATCCAAATTCGCTAAAATATTTTCCAGAAATTTTTTCACAAAACCAAATCTCAGTATTATTTAAACCACCATTTTTCCAATTTGCAGCTCTTTCTTTTTTAAAGCCAATAGCTTTGCTGTCCATTTCAATAGAAGAACTTTCTTGTGTTATTTCTAACATTTTATTAGTAAAATCTACTTCAATATGATTGCAAATGCTTTGTATAGTTTGAGTTGGATTATCAATTAAATTTTCAAATATAATTGTTTTTACTGCTTGGTTGTTTTTAAATTCTAACGAAGCTTTTATAGCAGCATTCCACAATTTGCTCAGCGTAATTGGATGATAATTGATGCGTAAACGAATACTTTCTTTTCTAGTAATATACCAACCACCTAATTTTCTGCGTTTCCATTTATTTTTTTGCGACAACATAATGGCTCTTGGATCTCGAACCATATTAATAACTTTAGCGTTCGGAAATAAATCGAAAATTTCTTTTAAGTAAAATACATTTTGTGGCGTTTTTTCGCAAACAATAGATTTATTGTTAAGTGCAACTTCTCGTTTGGCAAATTGGTAAAAAACATTTTCGGCAGTCAACTCATTTTTGTCAATACTATTGATTAAAGATTTTGCTTCTTCAGTAAAAACCGTAGTATCGTTAAAACCAGTGTTGTAACCTTTTCTTTGAATGAGCAACAATTTTTCAGCAATAACAATAGCTTCACTTTCGCTAATTATTTTGTCTTTATCTTTTGATGACCATAGCTGTTCAAAAAAATGCAATTCATTTAATACCATTAACTGTGGATGTTGATTCAATACTCTCAACATCAATGTCGTACCACTTCTAGAATTGCCAACTATAAAAATAAATTTATTGGAAAAGTTCAAAATGTTTAGCTTTATACAAAAGTAGAAATATTTTCATTTTTTTACACATGAAGCGATATTATTTCATAACAATAATGCTATTAAATTTTATAAATATTAATTTTATTCATGCAGATGATATTTTAAAAACTATTCCAATTATTGGAGCAGTTACAGACAATAGTGCATCTATAGTTTTTAGTACCAATAATACAATAAAAGGTGCTGTTCAATTATCTAAAGATTCACTTTTTAAGTATATACTTAACTTTCCTTTTGAAGACAATAAATATTTGATTAAAATAAATATGGAAAAACTAGAAGCCAATACACCTTATTTTTATAGAATTACCAACGATAAAGAACAGACTATTTTTCAGAGTAGCTTTACTACATTTCCCAAAACAAATACGAATAGCAATTTTTCATTTGCATTTGGTTCTTGTATAAATTTACCTTATAGCGACACTATTTTTAGTACAATGCAACAACACAATCCAAAGTTTTTTATACAAATTGGCGATTGGATTTATCCAAACAGAAAATTATTTACTACTTCAGATACTACAAAATTTTATGCAATAGACAATACTAAAAATATTGAGCAATCATACTATTTAAGATATAGCTTGCCAAACTTCTCAACATTACAACATCAAATTCCTATTGATTATATCTACGATGATGAAGACTTTATTAAAGATGATTGTAGTAAATATTCATATACTAAAATTATCAAACAAAATACCACAGTTACATTTAAAGAAATTCAATATAATGAATATTTAAAATCGAATGTAATTCAAGCATATCAACAATATTTTCCTAATTACCCTATACAAAGTGAACAATCTGCTTATCATAGCTTTACTTATGGCAATGCTGAGTTTTTTGTTTTAGACACAAGAGGAACTCGTAGTGCAAATACTGAGATATTTCAACCAACTAAAAAAGGAAAGTACAAATATAAAATGACTAAAAATCATCAGTTATTAGATAGTACACAACTTAATTGGTTATTGAACGAACTCAAAAATTCGACTGCTACATGGAAATTTATTGTGAGTAGTGTGGCGTACAATCCAAAATTGAAAAAGCTGTTAGATTTATGTATGATGAAGATCAATCAAAACAGAAAATTGCCAAACGGAAAAACTGGAATGGAAGTAGCAATAGAATTATCTGCTTTGTGGTGTGCATTTCCTAATACTAATAAAATATTAATAGATTTCATACAAAATAATCATATAAAGAATGTAGTAGTGTTAAGTGGTGATGCTCACACAGCTTTAGTAGAAAATGATAAAAAATCAACACTTCCAGAATTAATGGCTGGTGCTTTAGCTCAAGAAAATAGTGAGTTAGGATATATATTAGAAAAACAACTAAATTTAAAAGTGTACAATAAAGGTCAAGGTATTAATAATAAAAACTTTAATAATGCATTTGGTAATGTAAAAGTCTTTGGTAACGATTCTATTCAACTACAAGCCATAGACGAAAACAATCAAATATTGTTTACAACTACTTTGCACAACGGAATTTTACCATCAAAATTTAATTATAGAAAAAATAGTAAAATAACATTTGGTGATAAAACAAAATCGTTTTTTAAAATGATTGGCATATATTTAAGAAACAGAAAATCATTAAAATAAAAATTTATGAATATACAGCACGATTTTATAGCAGCAAACGGAATTAACTTACATGTTGCCAAAGCAGGAAAAGGCAAAAAACTTGTAGTACTTTTACATGGTTGGCCAGAGTTTTGGTATACTTGGCGATATCAGATTCCAACTTTAGCAGAACATTATACCGTTTATGCACCAGATTTGCGTGGATTTAATGATAGTGATAAACCTAAAGGCATTAACAACTACAAAACAGATGTTGTTGCTAGTGATATTGCTGAGTTAATCAAACAATCTGGTTTTGAAAAAGCATTTATAGTAGGACACGATTGGGGTGGTGCTGTTGCTTGGTCGTTCGCTGCTATGTATCCAGAATTAACAGAAAAGTTAGCTGTATTAAACTGTCCATATCCAAAATTAATGTTGAAATCATTTAGAGAAAATCCATCGCAGTTACTACGAAGTTGGTATATGTTTATGCATCAAATTCCTATTTTACCAGAATTAGTTTTGAAGTATACACTACCCAATTTCTTCAAACAATTTTTTCGTGGTTGGATGTTTCATCCTGAAAATTTTACAGATGAAGACTTACAACATTTTGTAGATGCATTTCAAAAAAAAGGAGCATTAACTGGTTCTATCAATTATTACAGAGCAATGTTGCAGACTAAACCAAACCTTAAAATATTTAAAAATAATATACAAGTTCCTACACTTTTAATTTGGGGCGAAGGTGATAAAGCACTTGGAAAAGAACTCACCTACGACACAAAAAAATATGTTGATGCAACCTTAGACATAAAATACATATCTAATTGTTCACACTGGACACAGAATGATTGTCCAGAAGAAGTAAATAAATATTTATTAGATTTTTTTAAATAAACCACTATGGACTAAAAGTCCATAGTTTTGTTACGGACTGAAAGTCCTATTTCGGACAGTACTTCTCTATTCAATTATAAAATTATCATTTGAGTTCGTATTTGGATTCCTATGATGTTCTAAATATTCATTTACCATTTCATCTGTTATATTACCTGTACTCCAGCAACCATAACCTATTGCCCAAAAATGACGACCCCAATATCTCTTCTTTAACTCTGGAAACTCTATCTGTAATTTTCGTGAACTGCGTCCTTTCAATAATTTTACCATGCTACTTATTGATTGTGATGGACGATATTCTATATGCATATGAATATGATCTTTGGATACTACTCCTTTCAATATTACAATATCTTCTGCTTCACATATTTGCATCAAAAGACTTCTACACCTTACTTTTATATCTCCTTCCAATACTGCATATCTATATTTTGTAGCCCAAACAATATGTACTGTAAGCCGTGATATGCTATGACCATTGACCCTTTGGTATTCCATACTACAAAAGTAAACATTTTTAGAAGCTAAAGCGAAATGCACTAAAGTGCATAGTTTTAACTATTTTTGAGACCAATAAATAGATATGCCAGTACTACCATCAATAGCAATAAAATCTCCGAAATGGTTAAGCAATGGTCATTTGCAAACCATCGTTCCTAATTTTTATAGAACAGTTGATGGCATTTCATTTACTAGAGAACGAATTACTACTTGGGACGATGATTTCTTAGATTTAGATTGGAGCAGTGTAAATAGTAAAAAACTGGTTATTATTTCTCATGGATTTGAAGGTAGTACTGACAGAGTTTATGTAAAAGGTTTGACAAGAATTTTTAATGAAAATAATGTTGATGTTTTAGCATGGAATTTAAGAGGTTGTAGTGGCGAAGACAATAAGCAACTCTATGCTTATCATTCTGGAAAAACAGACGATTTAGATTTTGTAATTCAACATGCAGTTAAGAAAAACAAATATAATTCAATTAACTTAATTGGAGTTTCACTTGGTGGAAATTTGACACTCAAATATTTAGGAGAAGAATTATACGAAAGTGTAAAAAACATAGAAGCTGCAATGGCAATTTCTGTTCCTATAGATTATGTAAGTTCATTTCCTAAATTATTATCATTCAAAAATATGATATATGAAAAAAGATTTACCAAACAAGTAAAAGAAAAACTAAAACAAAAAGTTAATAAGCATCCAAATAAAATCGATTATAAACATGCATTGGCATCTAAAAACTTATGGGAATTTACCGACAGATATACAGTTCCTGTTTTTGGTTTTAAAGATGTAAACGATTACAATATAAAAGTACAAGCTAAAACATATATTAACAATATTAAAACACCAACATTATTACTCAACACCGATAATGATCCATTGCTTACCAAAGCATGCTATCCAATAGAAAGTGCTAAGCAATCTAAATATTTACATTTAGAAATTCCAATCAATGGTGGACATGTTGGCTTTTGCGAAGATTTAAATGCTAAACACAATTGGTTAGAAAAAAGAGCCGTAAAATTTCTAGTAAATGGATTTTAAAATTCGACTAATCTTCATTCTTATTCAAAATAAACAAAGCTGCTAAAACACCAGGAATCCAACCTGCAATAGTTAAAAGCAATACAATTAAAATACTACCACAACCTTTGTCATAAACTGCCAATGGTGGAAAAATAATACTTAAAATAACTCTAAATAACGACATAGTTCTTGTTTACTACTATAACAAAAATAGTCAACTATAAGTTCCAAGAGTTAATCATTTAAATAGACACTGGAGTTTTATAGTTAGTTTTAACCAAACTGAAATTAAAAATGTTTTTAGTATGCAGTAACAAAAAAGCATCTAAAAGTTAAACTCTTAGATGCTTCGGTAAGTATTATTGAATGAGAGATTGTGCTTGTTATGGTTTTGACTCTATTACATTGTCTACACTAATTACTTTAAATTCTGTACGACGATTGAGTTGATGTTCTGCTTCTGTACAAGTAACGCCATCTGCACATTTGTTTTTTAGTTTAGTTTCACCATATCCTTTTGGATACAATCTATCTTTACTAATATTGTGTGCCATTAACCATTCTACTACGCTTTGAGCTCTTTTTTGACTTAGTGTTTGATTGTATTTAGATGAACCTCTTGAATCTGTATGTGATGCAATTTCTACAATAGCATCTGGATTTCCATTTAAGAAAGTTAATAGTTTATTTAATTCTACTTCGCTTTCTGGTCTAATGTTCCATTTGTTTAAATCGTAGTAAATTCCTTTTAGCTCGATATATCCATCGTCACTGATATTATCAAATATATCTTCTACTTTTATGGTTTCTTTTTTAACTGGTTGTAAATTTACTGACAATACTTTTCCATTTTTTTCGCCACAAGATTTTAAACTTTCACAATCGTTTTTAGGTGAATAGTTAATTTGATTTGCTGTATAATCTTTAGCACTTAATGCAATGCTATAATCACAATCGCATTTTACTTCAAAACAAACTTCACCTTTGCTATTCGTTTGCAATTCTATCTTCTTTTCACAAGAACTATTAACTTCTACTTTTGCATTTGGAATGGCTTGTTTAGTTTCTGAATTAATAGCTTGAACTGAAACTGATACTGGTTTTACTTTATTCATATAAATAGTATCATAAATTGTTTCGCCAGCAGTCATGTCTTCTATATTTCTACAAGTTTTAGTATTTGGATAGTATCCTTGTGCTGTTGCATTAAAACAATAGTTGCCAGAAGCTGTAACATCAAATACAAAATCGCCATTACAGTCTGTTGTATAATTATTGATTGATTCATTATCTAATAACAACTGTACTGTACTATTACAAATTGGCTGCTTGGTATCTGCATCTACAATAAGTCCTTCGTAGTAAATTCCAGCATCTTTAAATGCATAGATATCATCTAGACCTTTTCCTCCACTTCTGTTTGAAGATAAATAACCTATGTTTCTTGCATTGCCATAGTAAATACCAAAATCATCGTAAGCACTATTAATTGGTGATTTCATATTTCGAACTGTTGCGACACTTCCATTTTCTATTGTAGTTCTAAAAACATCTAGTCCACCTAAACCGCCAAGTCCATCACTTGAAAAATAAAAAGATTTATCATCTTTATATAAGAAAGGAAACATCTCATCTCCTGCTGTATTGATTTTATTTCCTAAGTTTTTTGGTGTTGACCATTTTCCATCTTCTTTGGTAGTAACATATATATCTTTTCCTCCAAAACCACCAGGCATATCGCTTACAAAATACATGGTATTTCCATCTGAAGAAAGTGTTGGTTGTCCTACATTATAATCATCGCTATTAAACTCAAAAGGTGTTTCTTCGCTTCCATCTACATTAGCCAAATACATATTTTGAGTTGGCTTTAAGTTTTTAGCTGTTTTTACTTTTCCATCGTAGTAATTATTTCTAGTATAGTAAAATTGTTCTTGATTTGGTAAAAATGCTATCACACCATCGTGTAGTTTGGTATTTTTATCACTAAAAAAAACAGACGACTTATCTTTAAAATTGAGATTGCTTCCTTCTACAAAATACATATTAAAAAAAGATATACCTGTCCATGCACTTGTATTTTTAATAGCACCAGAACCACCTTTAGACGAAGTATATATTAATCCGTCTTTATATAAAACTGGTGAAAAATCATATTGTGCAGAATTAAAGTCTAAATTTTGTAATGAGAATCTATTTTTATCAGATGCATAATTGTCTATATTTTCTAGCACTTTAATTTGGTTACTTACAATTTGATTGCCATTTTCATTTAATACCAAATAGTTTTGATATTGTGCTAAAGCTTTATCGTAATTGCCTGTTGCATGCAACATTTCTGCATACTTTAAAACATAGTCTGCACTAGTAACTTTATTGAGTGTTGCATTAGCATATGCTTCTTTTGCATTTTCAAAATCTAAAGTTAATTTATAGCAGTCGCCTAATTTTGCATACGCATCGGCATCTGTACTGTTTTTTTTTAGATAAGTATTGTACAATGGAATTGCATCGGCATAATTCAAATTGTTATATGCTTCGTTGGCTTTATTAATACTGCTTGAATTAGTGGCATCTTGTGCTTTTGATCCAACACTTAAAATCAATAATAAAAATAATGTATATATGCTTATATTCTTTTTCATAGATTAATTTTTTCTTAGAAGAATCTTGGTGTATTTAATTTCTCTTTATTGAATGCAAAATCGTATCCGAGAATTACTTCATGACTTCCGTGATTGTAGTGTTGTAATTCTGACAATGAATAATCGTAAGAGTAGCCAATCATTAATTGTTTGGTTGCCCAAATTTCTAACATGGCAGCAATAGCATCATTAGCTTGTAGTGTAGTATTTAGTGATTTATTTTTGAATGTAGTTCTATAAGTAGCTCCGATATTAAATCGTTGTAAGAACATTAAACTCAAATTTAAATCTAACTCAAATGGAATTTTTTGATCGGTTGCTGTAATGTATTTTCCTAAGATTTGTGGTCTAATATCTAGTATTTTTCCTGCAGGAATTACACCACCAGTCATAATAAATAAATGTGGTGTTCTATGTGCAACAGCTACTAAATCGGAATTATTACTTTGAAGTTGATCTCTTACATCTTTACTAAATACATTGTACTTTATAAAGTTTGGCACACTTACTCCGAAATAAAAATTGGTATGATGTAAATATAGTCCTGCACCAACATCTGGCATTATTTTAGATACATTATTTTGATATATTACATCTCCATCGTCTTTTAATGGCACTTCTGTTAAATTGCTTTTATGCCACAAAATACCTGCATTAATACCAATGCCTAATTTCCATTTTTTGTCTTTAGTTAATGGTATTCTATAAGCATAACTAACATCGAACCAAGTTTGGTTGGTTACACCTAATCTATCATTGACCATATAAAAACCCATAGCAGAATTTTCATTTTTAAATGGACTGTTTAAACTAAGACCAGCTGTTTTAGGGGCACCATCAATACCTGTCCATTGGTCTCTATAAATTGCTCTAATACTTAGTACCTCTCTTGAGCCAGTATAACCAGCATTGATTGGCAATTTATTGAACATAAACTGTGTATATTGAGGTTCTTGTTGGGCATTTATTTTGTTCATCGAAACAAACAAAATAAGGAATAATATACTATATTTTATTTTCATATCTTTTATATTATCTTTTATAAATTTTTCTATCTAAATATTGTTAAATAACTAGATATATTAACATCTTCATCTAATAGATTAGTGTACTCTAATATATAATAGTAAGTTCCGTCTGGTAATTCTTCTCCTTTATAAATACCATTAAATTCACTGTTATAATTATCGTTTCTGTATACTTCAATTCCCCATCTGTTGTATACTCTAAATCTAATAACGCCATCTTTAGCTAATAGTTTCAAACATTCTACATCTAAATAATCATTCATTCCATCACCATTTGGCGAAATACCTTTGGCAATATCGCAACTACAATCTACAGTGGTAACTGTAAGCATTACTATACTATCGCATGAGTTGTTTGCTGTATAATGAATTTCATAAGTTCCAGCAGTTGAAATAGTTTGTCCATTGATCACTATTGGTTTATTAGAGCAAATCGTTGTATCAACATAAACTGAGTTTCGTTCACTACATACTATATCAATTATAATTTCTATAGTGTCGCAATTGGTTTGTGTTGCATCACATACTACTATACAAAGTGTGTCTTGACCTATAATTCCATTTGCTGTATAAGTTACACAACCTGTTGTAGCATCTATACTATAAGTTCCTAAACCACTTGTTGTTGTTTGGCTACCATCGCATAGTGTCCATACTCCGTCTGTAATATCAAATATTGTATCTAAACATACCGTTTCGGTACAAGTGTCGCAGACTTCTATTACTGGTATTGTATCTTTTGCTATTACTGTGATTGATACTTTTGTTGTATCGCACATTGCTAAATCTACATCACAAACAACTACACAGAAATCATCTGTACCAATGCTAGTACCTGTATATGTAATAGTTACACATGTTGCACTTACTGATGTTACTACTGGTAATGTAATATTATCAAGCGTTCCATTACACATTACTATGGTTGCATAATCTGCTGTCATGCCATTTTCTATTGGAATGCAAATACTGTCTGTTGCACCAACTTTTATAGTATCTGTAATTGTTTCTGTTGTAGGTAAAACAACCACTACTGGATGAATTGTATCGCATGTGCTTAGAGTGGCATCACAAACTACTATACATAGTGTATCTCGTCCTACAATTCCGTTTCCTGTATAAGTTACACAACCTGTAGTTTGGTCTATACCATAAGTACCCATTGCTGTAGTGGTTTGTTGTGTTCCATCGCAAAGTGTCCATACGCCATTATTGATATCGTAGATCGTATCTAAACATACGGTTACTGTACAGGTATCGCATGGTACTTCTATTATTGGTACTGTGTCTTGTGTTGTTACTGTGATTACAATTCTGTTCGTGTCGCACATGTCTAAGTCGGTATCGCAGATGATTACACATACTTCATCTGTTCCAATATTTGTTCCTGTGTAAGTTACCATTACACAGTTGCCATTAATAGTATATGTTGGTGTTGTGATATTGTCTAGTGTTCCTCCATCGCATGCTACAATCGTTACATTGTCTGGTGTCATACCATCTTCTATTGGTACGCAAATGCTATCAGTTACACCTATTGCTATACTGTCTGTTATAGTATCGTTAGTTGGTAAAACTACTACTACTGGTTTAATGGTATCGCAAGTTGTTTGTGTTGCATCACAAACTACTATACATAGTGTATCTCGTCCTACGATTCCGTTTCCTGTATAAGTTACACAACCTGAAGTTTGGTCTATACCATAAGTACCCATTGCTGTAGTGGTTTGTTGTGTTCCATCGCAAAGTGTCCATACACCATTATTGATATCGTAGATCGTATCTAAACATACGGTTACTGTACAGGTATCGCATGGTACTTCTATAATTGGTACTGTGTCTTGTGTTGTTACTGTGATTACAACTCTGTTCGTGTCGCAGATGTCTAAGTCGGTATCGCAGATGATTACACATACTTCATCTGTTCCAATATTTGTCCCTGTGTAAGTTACCATTACACAGTTGCCATTAATAGTATATGTTGGTGTTGTGATATTGTCTAGTGTTCCTCCATCGCATGCTACAATCGTTACATTGTCTGGTGTCATACCATCTTCTATTGGTACGCAAATGCTATCAGTTACACCTATTGCTATACTGTCTGTTATAGTATCGTTAGTTGGTAAAACTACTACTACTGGTTTAATGGTATCGCAAGTTGTTTGTGTTGCATCACAAACTACTATACATAGTGTATCTCGTCCTACGATTCCGTTTCCTGTATAAGTTACACAACCTGAAGTTTGGTCTATACCATAAGTACCCATTGCTGTAGTGGTTTGTTGTGTTCCGTCGCAAAGTGTCCATACACCATTATTGATATCGTAGATCGTATCTAAACATACGGTTACTGTACAGGTATCGCATGGTACTTCTATAATTGGTACTGTGTCTTGTGTTGTTACTGTGATTACAACTCTGTTCGTGTCGCAGATGTCTAAGTCGGTATCGCAGATGATTACACATACTTCATCTGTTCCAATATTTGTCCCTGTGTAAGTTACCATTACGCAGTTGCCATTAATAGTATATGTTGGTGTTGTGATATTGTCTAGTGTTCCTCCATCGCATGCTACAATCGTTACATTGTCTGGTGTCATACCATCTTCTATTGCTACACATATACTATCTGTTGTACCAATTTCTATTGTATCTGTAATTGTTTCTGTACTTGGTATTATAGCTACTACTACTGTTTGAGAATCACAAACAGTTTGTGCTGAATCACAAATTAATATACAAAGTGTATCTCTACCTATTGCTCCATTTGCAGTATAAGTAATGCATCCTGTAGTGCTATCTATAGTGTAGCTTCCTAAGCTAGATGTTGCTGTTTGACTACCATCGCATAATGTCCAATGTCCATTAGTAATATCATAGATAGTATCTAAACATACTGTTGTTGTACATGTATCACAAACATCTATTACTGGTACAGTATCTTTACTACATACATCTAAAGTAATAATTGTAGTAGTAATGCTATCACAACCAGCTGTAGTTTTACAAGTATCATTATAAGCTCCGGCTGTTTTATATACATTACCCGTACACATTATTATACTATCGCCATAACATAATGTTACATTTTCTGTATTTCTAATATAATCATCTACAATAAGCGTTAATCGAACTATACTATCGCATGGTTTAGTTGGTTGTAATATAGTGTCTAAGTATACGCCTGTGGCATTGAGTGACATTCCTCCAAAACTGTATGTTTGACCTGTGCAGATTGAAGCTGCTATTTCAAAGGTGTCTTGTGGTACTACGGTAAGTGTTAATCTTACTATACTATCGCAGTATTCTGTTGGTCGTGCTATTGTATCTAAGTAAATACCTGACTCGGTTAATACTAATCCACCAAATGTATAATCAGTTGTTGTTGCACAAATGGTATCTGATATGTCGAATGTGTCTTGTGGTATTACGGTAAGTGTTAATCGTACTATGCTATCGCATACTTCTGTTGGTCGTTCTATTGTATCTAAATAAACGCCTGTGGTATTCAGTGTTAATGCACCAAATGTATATGTTTCATTGGAGCAAATAGTATCTGCTATGTCGAATGTGTCTTGTGGTACTACGGTAAGTGTTAATCTCACTATACTATCGCATACTTCCGTTGGTCGTGCTATTGTAGCTAAGTATACGCCTGTGGTATTGAGTGACATTCCATCGAAACTATAGTTCTCGTTTGAACATATTGTTGCACTTATGTCTGTTGTGTCTTGTTGGATTACTGTTAAGGTTAATCGTACGATACTGTCGCATGACATTGGACGAGTTACTGTTTTAAAGTAAACGCCTGTGATATTCAATAACATACCATCGAAGCTATACGATTCGATTGAACAAATGGTATCTACTATGTCAAATGTATCTTTATCTACTACTGTTAAAGTTAATCGTACTATGCTATCGCATGGTTTAGTTGGTTGTAATATAGTGTCTAAGTATACGCCTGTGGCATTGAGTGACATTCCTCCAAAACTGTATGTTTGACCTGTGCAGATTGAAGCTGATATTTCAAAGGTGTCTTGTGGTACTACGGTAAGTGTTAATCTTACTATACTATCGCAGTATTCTGTTGGTCGTGCTATTGTATCTAAGTAAATTCCTGACTCGGTTAATACTAATCCACCAAATGTATAATCAGTTGTTGTTGCACAAATAGTATCTGCTATGTCGAATGTGTCTTGTGGTATTACGGTAAGTGTTAATCGTACTATGCTATCGCATACTTCTGTTGGTCGTTCTATTGTATCTAAATAAACGCCTGTGGTATTCAGTGTTAATGCACCAAATGTATATGTTTCATTGGAGCAAATAGTATCTGCTATGTCGAATGTGTCTTGTGGTACTACGGTAAGTGTTAATCTCACTATACTATCGCATACTTCCGTTGGTCGTGCTATTGTAGCTAAGTATACGCCTGTGGTATTGAGTGACATTCCATCGAAACTATAGTTCTCGTTTGAACATATTGTTGCACTTATGTCTGTTGTGTCTTGTTGGATTACTGTTAAGGTTAATCGTACGATACTGTCGCATGACATTGGACGAGTTACTGTTTTAAAGTAAACGCCTGTGATATTCAATAACATACCATCGAAGCTATACGATTCGATTGAACAAATGGTATCTACTATGTCAAATGTATCTTTATCTACTACTGTTAAAGTTAATCGTACTATGCTATCGCATGGTTTAGTTGGTTGTAATATAGTGTCTAAGTATACGCCTGTGGCATTGAGTGACATTCCTCCAAAACTGTATGTTTGACCTGTGCAGATTGAAGCTGATATTTCAAAGGTGTCTTGTGGTACTACGGTAAGTGTTAATCTTACTATACTATCGCAGTATTCTGTTGGTCGTGCTATTGTATCTAAGTAAATTCCTGACTCGGTTAATACTAATCCACCAAATGTATAATCAGTTGTTGTTGCACAAATAGTATCTGCTATGTCGAATGTGTCTTGTGGTATTACGGTAAGTGTTAATCGTACTATGCTATCGCATACTTCTGTTGGTCGTTCTATTGTATCTAAATAAACGCCTGTGGTATTCAGTGTTAATGCACCAAATGTATATGTTTCATTGGAGCAAATAGTATCTGCTATGTCGAATGTGTCTTGTGGTACTACGGTAAGTGTTAATCTCACTATACTATCGCATACTTCCGTTGGTCGTGCTATTGTAGCTAAGTATACGCCTGTGGTATTGAGTGACATTCCATCGAAACTATAGTTCTCGTTTGAACATATTGTTGCACTTATGTCTGTTGTGTCTTGTTGGATTACTGTTAAGGTTAATCGTACGATACTGTCGCATGACATTGGACGAGTTACTGTTTTAAAGTAAACGCCTGTGATATTCAATAACATACCATCGAAGCTATACGATTCGATTGAACAAATGGTATCTACTATGTCAAATGTATCTTTATCTACTACTGTTAAAGTTAATCGTACTATGCTATCGCATGGTTTAGTTGGTTGTAATATAGTGTCTAAGTATACGCCTGTGGCATTGAGTGACATTCCTCCAAAACTGTATGTTTGACCTGTGCAGATTGAAGCTGATATTTCAAAGGTGTCTTGTGGTACTACGGTAAGTGTTAATCTTACTATACTATCGCAGTATTCTGTTGGTCGTGCTATTGTATCTAAGTAAATTCCTGACTCGGTTAATACTAATCCTCCAAATGTATAATCAGTTGTTGTTGCACAAATAGTATCTACTATGTCGAATGTGTCTTGTGGTATTACGGTAAGTGTTAATCGTACTATGCTATCGCATACTTCTGTTGGTCGTTCTATTGTATCTAAGTAAACGCCTGTGGTATTCAGTGTTAATGCACCAAATGTATATGTTTCATTGGAGCAAATAGTATCTGCTATGTCGAATGTGTCTTGTGGTACTACGGTAAGTGTTAATCTCACTATACTATCGCAATTACCTATTCTTGGAATAGTATCTAAGTAGACACCACTTGTATTTAATTCTTGTTCATTGAATAGATAAGTTGAAGTTGCACAGATAGTGTCTGCTATTTCAAAAGTATCAATTGGTGCTAATACATAAGCAAACGAATAGTATTGACCATCGACAAAATCGTACTGAGCAGACAATAATCCAGCACCTGCATCAGTCATTAATATTTCTGTAGTATTAGCCGTAAAATCATCATTGTTTCCAGTACTATCAATTACCAAATAAATAGCTGTTATTGTTGCTGTAGTGATATCTGGAATAGTAATGGTAACATTTCCAATAGATCCTGTTTCTTCTACTTTCCATTTTCTATCCATAATTTTCATACAACTAAGTGTAGCAAGTGTTTGGGAAGTATATGCTTCTGTAAATGTAGTATCTTGACCATTGTGACCAGCAACCCAATAACTATTATTTGCATCAAATGAATTCATATTAGCACTATTTGAAGTTGCTAAACCATCATTTAAGCTGACTGCAGGTTGGAAACCAATATTTACACTTTTTGATTGTTTTTGAATTAAGCCAGAACAAGTATCAACGCCAATACCTGCAATATCGTGATTGTAAGCTCCATAAGTAGAAGCAGCATATACTACTGTACCATCACTTGCTGTATAATCATTATATTGTCTTTGATCTAAAGTAATACCATATTTAATTGCGAGATAAGAGTTTACTTTTAGTTGTTCTGCTGCTGTAAGTACTCTATCGTAAATTAAAATTTCACCTACGAGACCATGCCAATCTTCCTCTAGTAATCCACCACTATTACCAACATATAGTTGATTTCCGAGTTGTGCTTGCTGAGCTGCATCTAATTGCATCATTGCACTATATCCATCAACTTGACTATTTACATTATTTGTTCCACCTACTGTATTTAAAGATGAGGATCCAAATATTTGAGATTGTTGATTTGTACCTCCATTGGTTCCATTATATGTAATAAAACTAGAATTATAATCTCCGAATGGAGAAGAGCCACCCAAATATGGTGTCCAATAATTTCCAGTTGAATTATCTGGAGCAGTAGCACCATTAAAATCGAATGTTGGATAATCACCTGTGCTACCCATTCCCATAAAACCTTTTAAACGGAATACATTAGCAGGAGCATCTAAATCTTTGGCTACACTTATTAATTGGAAAGCACTAGTATTGTCAAAGTATCTAGTTGAGTTATATAATATTCTTGAAACTGAACCTGGATAGTATGCAAAATAAAGAGCAGGATTATTGTTCATCAATGAGTCGTTCAACATTAATGTTGGTTTATTGACTCCTTGAGTTGGATGATTGGTTAAATTTCTTTTTCCTATGGCATCTTTCCATGTTGACACTGAACCACCATTTGTAGTTATTTGATTATTGCTAGCATCTAAAACATTTTCTCCTGCTTTGTACCATGCTACGAGATTTGAAAGCACACCACCTGGACCTATTGAGTTTCCTGCTAGTGTAAAATAATCATCATTAGAGAGTGAAACATCTTCAAATCTTACTGTTGAATCATTTAATAAAATTGGTATTATGGTTGATACTGTTGCTCCACTCATATCATCATCTCCATTTCTAATTAATAATTTCCAATCTGATAATGAACTTTTGTATGGTAGTTTATTGAGATTAAAATCTAAATCTACCAAACCTACATCTCCAGTTTCTTGTGTATGCCAAATTCTTTCGAGACGACTTGGACATAGTAAATCTATAGTTGGTAAGTTTGTTGTATTTAAAGTTAATGCTGAATCATTGTTTGCCCAAAGAAGAAACTCAAAGTTAGTAACATTAGCTGTATCTGCAGTCATAGTTACTACTGCATCCTCGTTAGCACTAGTTGATTTTAATTGTATTAAACTAGAACAAGAATCGATACCAATACCTGCAATGTCGTGGTCGTAAGCTCCATAAGTAGAAGCAGCATAAAGCGAAGTTCCATTACTTGCTATATAATCGTTGATTTGTCTTTGATCTAAAGTAATACCATATTTAATGGCGAGATAAGAGTTTACTTTTAGTAATTCTACCGAATCTAATTTTCTGTTGTATATAATAACTTCATTAACGAGACCTTTAAAATACTCTCCTCCTGTATTCCCAACATCTACTCCATCACCTATGCTAGTATTAGTAACTCCATTTGCAACTAAATCAGTTTGTTCTCTATATCCATCAACATTTGAGAATATATTATTTGCAGCACCTCCATTTGGAGTGGACATACTATAAATTTGTGCTTGCTGATTATTACCGCCTGCAAAACCATTATATAGTATTGCATTAGATCCATACCAACCAGCACCTCCACCAGCCATATAAGGTAACCAACCTGAAGTAGAATAGTCATTCATACCAAAAGCAGGAATATTTCCACCTCCCATTCCTAAGATTTCACTAGGAGAGTTTTTTGCTTTTTGTTGTACACCAACAGCCAACATCTCAAAACCATCTGTGCTAGGAAATAATCTAGTTGTATTTTCTAAACGATCATCAGTTCCATCAAATTCTATAGATGGATTATTGTTGACTAATTTATTTGCTGTTGTGTTATAAAATATTGGCTTGTATGTTGCAGTAGTTGTTGCTACATTGTAAGTACTTCCACTAACGCTATTTTTCCAAAGACCTATGGTATCTCCATTATTCTCGTAGTTAATATCATTGGCTTTGTACCAAGCCGCCAAGTTTCCACCTACTCCACCTGGAGCATATACCGTTCCTGCAAAAGTAAAGAATTGACCATCGGTAAAATCTACTGTAGCTAATAAGTTACCATTACCATCATCTACCAAAGGAATCTCTGTTGGTGTACCAGTTGAGAAATCATCACTATTGTGTACCAATAAATATTGAGCATTGGCTGGTGCTTGAACAGTTACAGTTCCTACGCTTCCTGTTTCTTGTACATTCCAAATTCTATTCATGTGATAAATACAAATACCTGAGAATGAATTTAGTGTATAATTTACGCCATAAGTTGCAGCAGCTCCATTATCGCCCCAAATCATAAAACTTTCATCTGTAAAAGTACTTGTATTTGAAGCATTATCTGTTGGTAAACCAGCAGTTTGATTATCATTATAAATAGTAATAACATTTGTAGTATTGGTAGATTGTGATTGTTTTTGTAATAATGATTGACAATCTTCTCGACCTATACCTGCTATATTATTGTCATATCCACTACCTACTAACCAAATAGTATCTCCTTTACCTGATAAATAATTGTGTGATAAAGTTGTACCATAGCGAATAGCTAAGTAAGTTTCTACACGCTGTTTTTCTAATTCCGTTAAATTTCTATCATATAAGATTACTTCTGCTATATCTCCATTCCAAATTTCCACACCTTGATAAGAACCTACTGAAAACATACCATCTGAAACACCACCATTTCCTACTAGTGTAAAGTCTGTATTGGCAAAGTCATTTAATGTTCCATCTAATCGCATTTGGCTACCACCATTTGTTCCTCCATTCCAAGCCCATCCATATACTTGATTAATATCTTTTTTAATTGAATTACTATGATATGTTGGATTTGGAGAACTACCATTCATCCAAAGCATCATTTGATTATTTAAGATTCCCATGTGTGGATTATCTATTCCTAATACTGCTAGATTTTCGTAACCTCCGTTATCTATATTATTATTAGCTGCACCGAATACTGTACCTGAAGATGTTGTGGTAATAAATCGTGTTGATTGATAAGTTAAATATTTTAAAGCATCAAAAGTCAATGTTGGATTAAAATTCATTAAACTATCTGCTGTAGGACGACTTCCTACAGTTGTTTGAGATAGATTATATGGCGTAAGTGTTTGATCTTCCCATGAGCTTACTGGATTTCCTATAACACCTGCATCTGCTTTATACCATGCTAATAAGTTAGCAGTTACACAACCTGGACCAGTAACAGCTGCTCCAAAGGTAAAGTATTGACCATCGGTTAAATCTACAGTAGCCAATAAATTACCATTACCATCATCTACTAGAGGAATTTCTGTTGGTGTACCTGTTGAGAAATCTGCACTATTATGTACTAGTAAATATTCTGCATTAGCAGGAGCTTTAATAGTAACTGTTCCTACAGTTCCTGTTTCTTGTACATTCCAAATTCTACTCATATGATAGAAAGAACTATTTGAGAATGTATTTGGACTATAAGACACACCATAACTTGTGGAACTTCCGTTATCTCCCCAAACCATGAAACTTTCATTTGTACTAAAGGCACTTGTATTAGAAACATTATCTGTTGGTAAACCAGCAGTTTGGTCACCATTATATATAGTTATAACATTTGTAGTATTGGTGGATTGTGATTGTTTTTGTAGTAGTAATTGACAATCTTCTCGACCTATACCTGCTATATTATTATCGTATCCACCACCTGTATACCATATGGTATCACTTTTACCTGACAAATAGTTGTGAGATAAAGTTGTACCATAGCGAAGTGCCATATAAGTTTCTACTCTTTGTTTCTCTTCTTCTGTTAAATTTCTATCATATAATATAACTTCTGCTATATCTCCATTCCAAATTTCCACACCTTGATAAGAACCTACTGAAAACATACCATCTGAAACACCTCCATTTCCTACAAGAGTAAAATCTGTTGTTGGAAAATCATTTAATATTCCATCTAACCTTAATTGACTACCTGCGTTTGATCCACCATTCCATGACCATCCGTATACTTGATTAATATCTTTTGTAATGGTATTAGCATGATTTACTTGTATTGGCGAACTTCCATTCATGTACATCATCATTGTACTATTTTGAATACCCATGTGTGGATTATCAATTCCTAAGTCTGCTAAGTTTTCATAGCCACCAGCATCTATATTGTTATTAGCAGCACCAAATACCGTACCTGGTGAAGTTGTACTTATAAAACGACCTGCTTGGTAAGTTAAATAATAATTGGCATCGAAAGTAAGTGTTGGATTAAAATTCATTAAAGCACCTGTAGTTGGTCTGCTACCTGCTGTTGGCTGTTGCAAATTATAAGCTGGAACTGTTTGATCTTCCCATGTACTTACTGGACCACCTACAACACCTGCATCTGCTTTATACCACGCGAGTAAATTGGCAGACACACAACCAGGTGCAAATAATGGTTGAACAATAGTAAAATAGTCTCCATCTTGAAAATCATATTGTGCAGTAAGATTACCATTACCATCACTTGTCATTAAGATTTCTGTAGTTCCAGCACCAAATGTAGCTACATTATTAATTACAAGGTAAGTAGATGTAGCCGTAGATGCCGTTGTAGTAGGAAAAGAAACAGTAACAGTACCCACAGTTCCTGTTTCTTGTACTTTCCATACTCTATCTAATATATAAATAGGTGTGGTAGAAGAAAACGTAATTGGTGTGTACATGTTGGTAAAATCTACATCTGCACCATTGTGACCTGCAACAAGAAAGCTATTGTCTGCTGCAAATATATTTGTGTTGGTAGTATTACTTGTAGCCAATCCATCATTTAAGCTAATAGCAGGTTGGAAACCACCATTTATACTTTTAGACTGTTTTTGATTTAAACCAGCAGTATTATCTTGACCTATACCAAAAATATCATAAGCATAAGTAGTATTTGCTGTTCCATCCCAAATTACAGTTCCATTACTGGCTACATAATTAAAATTATTACCATTTTGATTGATGAAGCCATTGCCTTGACCTAGTGTGATACCATATTTAATTGCAAGGTAAGATTGAATTTTATTAGCTTCTGCATCTGTAATGTTTCTATCATAAGCAATAACTTCTGCAATATTGCCTACCCAATGTTCTGCAGAATTGGCTGGTGAGGTTGCATCTGCTCCGACTACAAAAGCCCCAAAATGATAATCGCGACCAGTAGATGCAGCATTTTGATTTATATAAGACCAAAATGGAATAGGTGCACTTTTATAGCCATCTGTATAAGTGAACATGGTATCTGTTGCTAATTTGTTTGCAGAACGCATCCCTACAATTTGTGTTTGTGCTTTTTGCACTTTTTCATCTCTTGTAAAATTAGTTCCATTCCAATAAGCACCAGTAGAAATACCATAAGATGTTCCTTTTCCAAATGTGCCTCTATCTCCGCTACCTACAATACCATAAGGTGTTATTGAGTTATCAGTTAAATTGTCATTATTCTTATATAAAGAAAAATAATCCAATACTGTGTGTGAGCTAAAAAATGCATTATAACCAACATCTGTTGCACTGTCTAATGCAACTATAAAAAAAGCATAGCTAGAATCTTTAGGCATTAATCTTGTAGCATTTCCTATACAATCGTCTGTACCATCAAAACGCAATGATGGATTATAGTTGATTAGCTGATTAGCTGCTGTACTATAAAAAACAGGCTGTTTAGTTGTTGTTGGTTGTGCTAAATTATAAGAACCAGCTTGATTTAACCAAGCATCAACGGTTTGACCATTTGTAGCATTTACACTTGTATTTTGAACACCTGCATCTGCCTTATACCATGCCTTTAAACTATCATTTACTCCGCCTGGAGATTGAGCGTTTACTGAAAAATAGAGTAGAGTAAACAAAAGTGTAATTAGTATTGTTCGCTTCATAATATTAATTATTGGTTAAAATTAGTTAAAGAAAAAGTTAGTTTTGTTATCTTTAGATAAGAAAAATATTCCTATTATATGTAAAATAAATATAATATGAATAAAACACACAAACAAAAAGAACTATTAATATTATTAAAGATGAAAATTTGTAAAAAATAGTTGCTAATAGTTAAAAGAAAATATTCTAGTCCAAAATAAATCATATTATTGTTTTACTAAAACATAATTATTATAATATCATAATGCACTACCTTTTTCATTAATACCAACTTAATCCAACTACAAATTCAAATTTTTATATTTGCAATTAAATATTTTATATGGAATTGCCTAAGAATTTGATTTATGCAGAGATTGAAAAAAAATGGTATCAACATTGGTTAGATAAAGACTACTTCTCCTCTATTCCAGATGAAAGAACACCTTTTACCATAGTCATTCCACCACCAAATGTTACAGGTGTTTTACACATGGGACACATGCTTAACAATACCATACAAGATATTTTAATTCGTAAAGCAAGATTACAAGGTTATAATGCCTGTTGGGTTCCAGGAACAGATCATGCTTCTATTGCTACCGAAGCTAAAGTTGTCAATCTATTAAAAGAGCAACAAGGTAAAACCAAACAAGAAATTGGCAGAGCCGAATTTTTAAAATTGGCCTTCGATTGGAAAGAAAAATATGGTGGCATTATCTTAGACCAATTAAAAAAATTAGGTGCTTCTTGCGATTGGAAAAGAACTCGTTTTACTATGGACGAAAGTTTATCTAAAGCTGTCATTCAATCATTTATAGATTTATATAATAAAGGTTTAATTTATCGTGGTGTACGAATGACCAATTGGGATCCTGTTGCTAAAACTGCTGTTTCTGATGAAGAAGTTATTCACAAAGAAGTAAATTCTAATTTATATTATGTAAAATATCAAATAGAAAATAGCGAAGAATTTATAACCATTGCTACAACACGACCAGAAACTATTATGGGCGATACTGCTGTTTGTGTCAACCCAAATGATGAAAGATATAAACAACTTATAGGAAAAAATGTTATTGTTCCAATTGTAAATCGTAGTGTGCCAGTTATTGCTGATGATTATATTGAAATTGATTTTGGTACTGGAACACTTAAAGTAACACCAGCTCATGATATTAACGATTATAATATAGGACAAAAACACAATATTGCTACAATAGATGTATTGAACGACGATGGAACTATTAATAAACATGGTCTGCAATATGAAGGTTTAGATAGGTTTGTTGCTAGAAAAAAAGTAGCAGCAGATTTAGAAGAACAAGGTTTATTAGTAAAAACCGAGCCAATTAAAAATAAAGTAGGATTTAGTGAAAGAACTGATGCTGTTATTGAACCTAGATTAACTAAGCAATGGTTTTTAAAGATGGATGATTTGGCAAAACCAGCTTTAGAACATGTAATGAATGATGATATACAATTTTTTCCACCACGATTCAAAAATTTATACAAGCATTGGCTAGAAAATATTAGAGATTGGTGTATTTCTCGTCAATTATGGTGGGGACAACAAATTCCTGCTTTCTACGATGAAAATGAAAACTATGTTATAGCAAAAGATTTAGCAAGTGCTCAAAAATTATATCAAGAAAAATATAATAAAACAGCAAACTTAACACAAGATGAAGATGTGGTAGATACTTGGTTTTCTTCTTGGTTGTGGCCAATTTCTGTTTTCGATGGATTTGAATCTGATAAGGAAATAAATTATTACTATCCAACTAATGTATTAGTAACAGGTTGGGATATTATTTTCTTTTGGGTGGCTAGAATGATAATGGCTGGTTATGAGTTTAAAAATGAAAAACCATTTCAACAAGTATATTTTACTGGAATGGTTAGAGATAATAAAGGCAGAAAAATGTCTAAATCACTTGGTAACTCTCCAGATCCTTTAGAATTAATCGACCGATTTAGTGCTGATGGTGTACGAGTTGGAATTTTACTAGCAGCACCTGCAGGAAATGATATTTTGTTTGATGAAAAACTCTGTGAACAAGGTAGAAATTTCTCTAATAAAATATGGAATGCACTTCGTTTAATTAAAGGTTGGCAAGTTGAAGCTAGAACTAATAATAACTTAGAACCTGCAATTGCTTTGATAGAAAACAAACTACAACAGCTTAAAGAAAATTTAGAGCAATTGCATAGTCAGTTTAGATTATCAGAAGCATTAATGGAATTGTATAAATTTATTTGGGATGATTTTTGTTCTTGGTACTTAGAATTTATTAAACCAAACTTTGGTGATGCTATAGATCAAACAACTTATAATAAAACTATCAATATATTTAATGAATTGATGATTTTATTGCATCCGTTTATGCCATTTTTAACAGAAGAAATTTATCATCAATTAAATGAAACTAATGAAGATATTATTGTAGCAAAATATCCTGCAATTAATAAATACGATGCTACTATAATTAATGATGGAGAACATATAAAAGCTGCTATTACAAGTATAAGAGAAGTTAGAAACAAAAATCAAATTTCGCCAAAAGTAGAACTTAAAGTTTATATAGATACTAATAATCAATCATTATATAATAATTATGAGTATTTAATTAAAAAGACTGCCAATTTATCTTCCATTGAGTTTGTTAATCAAGAAGTAGAAAATACCATTACACAATTAGTAGATAAAGATAAATTATATATAGAAACTGGAATTGAAATTGATGTGGAAGCAGAAAAAGAAAAAATTGAAAAAGACATTCAATATTTTGAAGGATTCATTGCTTCCATACAAAAGAAACTAAGCAACGAAAAGTTTGTACAAAATGCCAAAGCAGAAATTGTAGAAACCGAAAGAAAAAAATTGCAAGATGGTTTAGATAAACTACAAGCATTACAAGAAACACTTAAACAATTGTAAACTTATTTTGTTAAATATATCAAGATGAAAATAGTAAACATATTTATTGCCTTAGTTTTTTTAACTAGTGCGTGCAAAAGCAATAACAATCAAAATGCAGAAAGTCAATCGCCAATTGCTACAACAATTAATATAACTGATTTCGACACCAAACTACACGAAGCAACAAATGCACAGTTAATTGATGTAAGAACACCAGAAGAATATAATGGTGGACACATTGAAAATGCTATTAATTATAATTGGAATGGCGATTTTAAAACACAGATTGAAAATTTAGATAAAGACCAACCTGTTTTTATTTACTGTCTTTCTGGTGGAAGAAGTGGACAAGCAATGAACTATTTACAATCGCAAGGTTTTAAAGAAGTGTACAATTTACAAGGTGGTGTTATGGCTTGGGAAAATGCAGGAAAAACCTTAACACAATCAACATCAAATACAGAAAAAGAGAATACATTAAGTACTGATGACTATCAAAAATTAACTACAAGTAGCAATTTGGTATTAGTAGATTTCTTTGCTCCATGGTGTGCTCCTTGTAAAAAATTAAGTCCAATTGTAGAAGAATTAGAACAAACAATGAATGGCACATTTAAACTACAAAAAATTAATTACGACGATAATAAAGATTTAGCAAAAAGTAATGGCGTTGTAGCAATTCCTGTTTTAATTTTATACAAAGCTGGCAAAGAAGTTTGGAGACAAAATGGTTTAGCAGATAAAGCAACTATTAAAGCAGCTATAAATCAGTTTAAGTAATTTCCGTCATGTCAAGTGTCTTTCCACTTAACATATTCCAACAAAAAAGCTATCGCATTAAACGATAGCTTTTTTCTAAATCCATTTTGGATTTTATTTTTAAACCTTATTACACTTCCAAATCTTTAAATAAAGTCATAAACTGAAGCATCGCTCCTAAGTTGCTAATCTTAATTTTTCCCATCATTACGCTCATTTGTTTATTCTCTCTACCTAGTTCAGCATCTTCAAAATCAGTAGCTGTAGAAGTAATTACACAATTTGCTTCACCAACTAAACCTTCTTCTACAGTACAAGTTCCATGATCTACTTTAACTGTAAAATCGCCACCACCTTCACCTTCAATCTGAAAATGAAACACACCTTGAGCATCTTGTGCTTCTTCTTGTTTAAGTCTTTCTGGCAATGCCAAAATTATTTCTTTTGCTGTCATAAATTAATTTTTTATCAAACATAAATATTTTTAAAGAATAAACAAACATTCTACCAATCGTTTGGTAAAAAAATACGCTAAAAGTATTGCAATTATTAATTATTAACCTTTACATAATATACATTGTCTAAATTTATTGAACAATCGTTTGGTAAAAAAACACATTAATTATAAATTTGGTTAGATTAATTACTATGGCAATAATCAAAACAAAAGTAAACACCAATGGTACAGCATATAAAGAGAACTATCAAAAAATGCTGGAGAAATTGGACGAGTTAAAAAAACATTTAGATAAATCTTTATATCAAGGTGAAGATAGACACATCGAAAAAGCAAAGTCTAAAGGCAAGTTCTTAGCTAGAGAACGCATTGAGTTGTTATTAGACCAAGACTCACCTTTTTTAGAATTATTGCCTTTAGCTGGATTAGGTGTTAAAGGTGGTTTTGGTACTGGTGGAACTATGGTTGCTGGTATTGGTTTTGTAAGTAATAAATTGTGTATGATTACAGCCAATGTTGGTACTAACAAAGGTGGTGCTATCGATATTGCTACACTTAAAAAAGCATTGCGTATTGGTGAAATTGCTAATGAAAACAATTTGCCTTCTATAAATTTGGTAGAAAGTGCTGGTGCTAATTTACCAGACCAAGCTCAAGTGTTTAATTTAGGTGGAAATAATTTTAAAGAAATTACAAGGCGTTCTAAAAAAGGAATTCCTACTATTTCTATTGTGTTTGGAAATTCTACTGCTGGTGGTGCATACATTCCTGGTATGTCCGATTATACTATTTTTATTAAAGATAAAGCTAAAGTGTTTTTAGCTGGACCACCATTGGTTAAAATGGCTACTAACGAAATTGTAGATGATGAAACTTTAGGTGGTGCTGATATGCATAGCAAAATTTCTGGCGTTTGCGATTATTTGGCTCAAGATGAATTAGATGGTATTCGCATTGCTAGAGAATTAATTGAACAACTAAATGTAGTTGACAATCATTATACGATTAATCATTATAAAGAACCTTTATATAATAAAGAAGAATTACTAGGTATTGTTTCGGCAGATCCAAAAGTGCCTTTCGATGCAAGAGAAGTCATTGCAAGAATTGTAGATGCTTCTGATTTTCACGAATTTAAAAAAGATTATGGCACTACTCTCGTTTGTGGTTTTGCTAAGATTCAAGGTTATCCAATTGCTATACTTGCTAACAATGGTGTTTTATTCAATGATTCTGCCAATAAAGGTGCTCATTTTATTCAACTATGTAATATGAATAATACACCTATATTGTTTTTACAAAATATTACTGGATTTATGGTTGGTAAAGATTACGAACAAAATGGTATGATTAAAGATGGTGCTAAAATGATTAATGCAGTGTCTAATTCTACTGTTCCAATGTTTACCATTATAATGGGTGCAAGTTATGGTGCTGGTAATTATGCTATGTGTGGTAGAGCTTATAATCCACGATTTTTGTTTACTTATCCAAACTCTATGATTGCCGTAATGGGTGCTGAACAATTGGCTGGTGTAATGCAAATGGTAAGTACCGAAGCAGCAATAAAACAAGGTAAAACCATTGACGAACAACAGGCAGAGCAAATGAAACAGTTTATGAAAATGGAAATTGAAAAACAAAGCAATGCCTTTTTTGCTTCTGGTCAGTTGTGGGACGATGGCATTATCGATCCAAGAGATACTAGAACAGTGATGAGCTTTGTATTGGCCTTGACTTATCTCAATGATATTGAAGGCAAACAGTCGTGGGGAATTTTTAGAATGTAATTATATATAATATGAATAAATTAAATAAATCACTAAATCAACTTAATTTTTTACCAGATTTTTTACAAATGAAAGGTGTTTCTACTTTAATAGGTACCGTTGTACCTTTTGTAGGAACTAGCAATATCCATTTTGAAAAAATTACCAATAACGAATTAATAGTAAGTGTTGCTAATAAGAGAAAAGTTCGTAATCATATCGGACAAGTACATGCAGCAGCCATGGCTTTATTGGCAGAAACTGCTACGGGAATTTTAGTAGGTTATAATTTACCTGACGACAAATTGCCTTTAATTAAAACTATGAACATTAATTTTGTTAGAAGAACCAAAGGGGCTATTAAAGCAGTTGCTACGCTAACAGATGAACAAATATTAAATATTATGGAAACCGATAAAGGCGAAGTAAGTGTAGCTGTAAAAGTTACCGACGAAACCGATAATGAAGTCATTAAAGCAGAAATGATTTGGGCTTGGATTCCTAAAAAGAAATAATTTTATTTATTATTATGATGAAGAAAGATATACAAGATTTAGTAGAATATGCTTTAACATCTGAAACAAATAAAAAAAGAGAGTTGGTTATAGGCAAAGTATCTAAAAAACAAGCTAAAGAAATTGAAGGTTTAATAAATATAAATTTAGAAGGTGTAGAAAGAATTATTGATAGTTATATGATTCGACATGCTTTAGGAAAACACGGAAGTCCTACAAAAGAAGCAAAACAAGGACAAATAGCTATTACTATAGATGATTTTATACTGTTACCTGAAGTTTATATTCATCCTGATAAAATAGAATACATTGGAAAAAATTCATTGAAACAAGATTTATTGAGATACAGTAAAAAGATAGACGAATCTTTATTAATAATTGAGGCATTAAGAGTTTCTAAAAGAGGATATAAACTTATTTTTACAACTATGTATAAAAAGAAAAAATAAAAAGAGAACTTCAAATAAGGCGAATTATGCATAATGCCTTTTCTCACACGCCCAAAACGCTTCCTTATTGTATAGTTCTCTCTACTACAAAATTAAATAAAAAAGATGAAAATGACAACTCCAAATAAAATCACTAAACTGCTTGTTGCCAATCGTGGTGAAATTGCCATACGCATTTTTAAATCGTGCAAAAAAATGGGCATTGCTACTGTAGCTGTTTATTCTGATGCCGATGCCAATAGCTTGTTTGTAAAATATGCAGATGAAGCAGTACGCATTGGTGGTAATCAAGCAAACGAATCATATCTTATTATAGATAAAATTTTAGATGTGGCTAAACAAACTGGTGCTAATGCTATTCATCCTGGTTATGGTTTTTTATCTGAAAATGCTGCATTTGCTCAACAAGTCATCGACAACAACATCATTTGGGTTGGACCAAATCCTAATGCTATTGCTACAATGGGTTCTAAGATTGAAGCTAAAAAAATTATGCAAAGCAATGGTGTGCCAACTATTCCTGGTTATCAAGGCGATGACCAAAGCGAAGTCACTATTAAACAAGAAGCCATTAAAATTGGATTTCCTGTTTTACTAAAAGCAAGTGCTGGTGGTGGTGGAAAAGGAATGCGTATTGTACGAGCTGAAAACGAATTAGACAAAGCCATTCAAGCTGCAAAAAATGAAGCGAGAAATAGTTTTGGTGATGATACTTTGCTTATCGAAAAATATTTTGATGCTTCACGACATATTGAATTTCAGATTTTTGGAGACAAACAAGGCAATGCTGTTCATTTATATGAGAGAGAATGTAGCATTCAACGACGCTATCAAAAAGTAGTAGAAGAAAGTCCGTCTCCATTTTTATTAGAAGAAACCAGAAATAAAATGGGTGTTGCTGCTGTTGCTGCTTGTAAAGCTATCAATTATGATAATGCTGGAACAGTTGAATTTATAGTAGATCATCAACAAAATTATTATTTTTTAGAAGTTAATACAAGATTACAAGTAGAACATCCTGTTACAGAAGCAATAACTGGATTAGATTTAGTAGAATGGCAAATTGTAGTAGCAGAAGGCAATGCTTTACCCAAACAACAAAACGACATTCATCAAAAAAATCATGCTATAGAAGTTAGATTGTATGCAGAAGATCCAGCCAATAATTTCTTGCCTGTTAGTGGAAAAATTATAGATTGGCAACCTGCAAAATTAAAAGGTTTGCGTTACGATACTGGTATTGAAAAAGGTAGCGAGATTTCTACTTTTTACGATCCAATGATTGCTAAAATTATTGCAAAAGGAAAAGACAGAGCTACAGCTATACAACGATTACATTTGGCTTTGCAAGAAACAGTTATTAGTGGATTTACTACGAATAAAAACTTTCTAATTGCTTTGTTAGAAAATGAAGATTTTAAAGCAGGTAATTTCGATACGCATTTTTTAGATAAGATATTTCAATATAAAGGAGAAGCATATAATCAATATACATTAGATAACTTGACATGTGCTTTAATTCATTTTAGATTTGCACAAAGACAACAAGAACGAATATTAGCAAAAGGCGTTCCTGCTGCTTGGCGAAATAATTTGTATCAAGCACAACAAGAAAAGTACAGTTATAATGGCTTTGAATTTCCTATTCAATATACAGTAGATAATAATGTACTACAAATTCAATTTGCAGAAAAATCATTTCAATCAACATTAATTGATATACAAGACAATACTATTATTTTAGAAATTAATAATATACGAAGAACATATGCTATTAATCAATTAGATAGTACTTACTTTATACATTGTAGCAATTTAGGACAAATTGTATTGCATACAGTCAATAAATTTCCAAATCCAACAGAAGAACAAGTAAAAGGAGCGTATGTAGCACCAATGCCTGGAGAAATTAGCAAAGTATTGGTAAAAGAAGGCGATAGTATAAAACGAGGCGATGCATTATTAGTAATGGTATCTATGAAAATGGAAAACACCATAGAAGCACACAGCGACGGAACAATAGAAGCTGTTTTTGTAAGCGACAAACAATTTGTAGAAACAGGAACACTACTATTAAAAATGGTAGAGTAATAAATTAAAGTACCATTCTGAATTTATTTCAGAATCTCTCTTAATCCATTTTTACTACAGATTCCGAAACAAGCTTGGAATTAAATAAGGATGTCAAAAGTTTAAAATTTTGACATAGTTGGTCTCTTGTTAAGGTATACTATCTGCTGCTGCATAATCTGCTTCGGTAATAATATATCGATATGCTGTTTCTTCTTTTCCGTTAATGGTAATGGTTTCTTTTGTAAAATTATTTTGCTCATCAAAAATACTTCTATTCCCATTTGTACCATTGCTATTATAAGCATTATATACTAATTGCTTTTCATTATTAAAGTAAATATAAGCAGTATCAAATGCAATATAAACAATCATACCTTTTATTGCTAAATACTCTTTTTCTTCATTGTTAGCAATATCAATATCCAAGAAAGAACCATTATTATTTTTGTATAATATCACTATAGGAACAGAACTTTTATTTTCGTATATATGATAAATTGAACTATAACCTGTATCTGTTGGCTCTTCACAAGCTATTATCAAGAATACTGCTAGCACTAAATAAAATATTGTTTTCATAGTTATAATTAGTCAATTAAATAATTGATAAATTTACAAATTATTATTAAGGTATACTATCTGCTGCTGCGTAATCTGCTTCGGTGATGATATACCTATATGCTGTTTCTTCTTTTCCGTTAATGGTAATAGTTTCTTTGGTAAAATTATTTTGTTCATTAAAAATGCTTCTACTTTCATTCGTAATATTGCTTTTTGAATATACCAACTGTTTTTCATTATTAAAATAAATATATGCAGTATCAATAAATGCTAAATTTTCTAACATGCCTTTTCTAACAAAAAAAACTTCTTCTTTATTATTGTCAATATAAAAGACCAAAGCAGTTTCACTACCATTTTTGTATGAGATTGTTATAGGTACAGAACTTTTATTTTCATATATATGATAAATTGAACTATAACCTGTATCTGTTGGCTCTTCACAAGCTATTATCAAGAATACTGCTAGCACTAAATAAAATATTGTTTTCATAGTTATAATTAGTCAATTAAATAATTGATAAATATACAAATTATTTTAAGGTATACTATCTGCTGCTGCATAATCTGCTTCGGTAAATGTATAAGTGTATATTGTAGTTTTATCTTTTTTATTATTGCTTTGCACTTCAATATCATATATATTTGCTGAAGAGAAAAAAATGTTCCTATTATTTAAAATATCTTTGTAAAAAACTACCTTTTTCATATCATTAAAAACTATTATGATACTATCACTTTCATCAATAAATCTTGGTATACCGCCACCAATGCTACTTACTTCTTCTAAAACAGTATCTCTTCCATTTTGTAGAGAAAATGAATCATTTAGAATACCATTATTAAATAAGGCAACAGTTACTAGTGTAGTGCTTTCATTTCTAAATTTATAAATATCTGTATAATTTTTATCTTTAACACAAGATGTTATTATAAGAACTAAAAATAAAATTATTGAATTTTTCATATTTATTAGCTTTATCTATTTGGGTAATTATAATCACTATACTCATCAAAATAAGTTTCAATATTATTCTCTGTTGGATTTTAATTAGCCAATTAAATTATTTTAAGGAATAGAATCTGCTGCTGCATAATCTGCTTCGGTAAATGTGTAGGTGTATTTATAAAGATAATTCTTTCCTTGAAATATATCTTCTCGCTTATAACTTATGGAATCAGTAAAAAAAACATTTCTATTAGTGCTATTATAATTAGTGTCTGATTTTAGAAATATTTGGTGTTTTGTATTATCATACATTAAATACAAAGAATCTTGTAATAAATCAGATGGTTCTCTATCATTAAATGCTGCAGGATATATTTCAGTATTTGGCTGTAAAGTAAATGTCAAACTATCTGTATAACCATCCAAATCGTAGAACTTAAACAATAATACCTTATTGGTATTATTAAAAAAGCCAACTATTCTTTCATTCGGTATGGGATAAATTGTTTTACAAGATATAGCTACAAATACTACAAATAAAATGATTAAATTTTTCATATTTCTAAAATTTTATCTATTAGGGTAATTGTAAGTATTATACTCATCAAAGTAGGTACCTATATTGTTTTCGGTAGAATTGGTATAGTTATCTATAAGGTAGTTCTCAATATCTTCTAATACCTTATCTGGTTGCGTTAACCAACCTTTATATCTTAGAGCATTACTTATTTGCACTAAAGTATAGCCACCAACATTATCATTTAAAGTTCTGTCTGTTATTCCGTCTAATTTTAATAAAGAATTGTTCGGAATATTATCCATTAAATCTATAAACAAAGGTGTATATATAGACCCTTCATCATCATCCGTTTTTATATTTAGAAAATCATTGCAATAATACCATTTAAGCATAGAACTATTCGTAGTGTATATATTATTATTATTATACCGCCAATTACAAAAAGCCCATTCTACAGCATTAGCCCAACTCTCTCTTATTAAGCCAGAACCTGTTACAAACTTCATTGGACCATAAGACCTTTGTATAGAATGACCTACTTCATGTGCAGTAGTTCCATATACTTGCAAAGTTGGTTTAATATTACCATTGTCATCTTTTCTATAAATTCTTATATCTGGACCTGCTACAATAGAAGTAACATGCAATGTTATGCCTGTTCCATTTTTATTCATTCCTCCAATCTTTAATCGAGGCAGTAATCCTTTATACAAACCAAAAGGGTCTTTTACCAAAACATCGTAAACACCTCTATGAATGGAACCATAAAAAATCTCTAGTTCATCATTTCCTGTTCCATGTAATGTTCTATTCCAACTACCTTCTTTATTATTGGGTCCATCCGTATATGCTTGAACATACCAACCACTTCTTATATCCCAACCATTTGCACCTTGGTTGCTTTCCCATTTTATAGAGTAATCTACTTTGCCTCTAAATTGTTTACCCGAAGTAAAATAACCATTAGCATTGGTATAAGCGGCCTCATGTCTCCAAAACTTTTTTATCATCACTTTGGCACCTTCTAAACCAACATCATAACCAAGCTGGTCATCTTTAATCATAATTCTGCCACTTGGTGTCCATTTGCTCGCTAAGGTAGTTGTGGGTGTGCTTGTTCGCATATAATAAGTAGCATTTGTAAGTAATAGTGCTTCGTCTTCTAATGCCTCCCAAAATGCTTCATCATAATTTGGATAATAAGGGCTATTCTCGTACAAAAAAATATCTGTATTCAAAATTTGTTGCTGTCCAATACTTATAGGTATAAACTCATTATTTTTTAATACCGTATACTGCCAAGTAATAACAGTATCTGGTAAACTTGGATCATGATAATAATTACCACCCTCTGCCATCTCATGATCTAAAGGAAAATCGAATATATTTACATTTTGTAATTCTTTTAATTGCGTATAAGCAGCTTCATCTGTTGGTAAAATTCTAATATATTTATTAGTTGGCTCATCCAAAATTTCTTCCATTACTGGTTCTGGTGGATAAATCCACATTACTTTACTGCTTTTTGCTTTTTCTACCAAACTATAGTATGCCTTCCACATATTTTCTATGGAAAATGGATTGGGTAGCTTTTCACCAACTATCATTTGTTCACCTGCTCCGTAGTGAACACTGTTTTCGTTGGCAATATTTGGAGTAACAGACATTTCATTGTCTTTTTTGCAACTACATACTGCAAGTAAACAAAGTAGTACTACTAATGTATACTTCTTGATTCTTGATTCTTGATTCTTGATTCTTCATAATATTTATTTGCTGACAAATATATGTTAGAAAACCAATATCATGTATCTGTAAAAAAATAATTTAACAAATTTATTTTTAAAATACCAAAATATAGGTATTTATACAATGTATTTATTATCACATTAAACGAGATTTGCTTTATTATATAGTATCGCTATTTAAACGAGATTGTTTTATAATAAATCACTACAACCTAATCTTGGCACAAATTAAACTCGTAGCAATGGCTGCATTCAACGATTCTGCTTGTCCAATTTTTGGAATTGTAATAATGTGTTGTGCTAAATCAAGCAAAGCAGTTTTTACACCATTGCCTTCATTGCCAATCAACAAAATTCCTTTTTTAGGAAAATTAATCGTAGTATAGTTAATACCTTGCATATCTGCTACTAATATTGGCTATTCCATATAAAAAGGCATAAATCTAAAGAACTAAAAAAGTAGATAATCAGGATTTGGAATTAAATATCAGTGATAGATTATTTTAGTTAAGCTATGTCTTAGTATTTTTATTCAGCAATTTAATCAACTAGTTTTCATTCACGCTTAAACTAAACTCATGTTATTAAGAATATCAATTGTATATTGGTTTTTATATTATACTGTTGCTGCAATAACTGTCATATAATAATTTATGCAATGTAATACTGTTAGCACTAATAATTTTTCATTGTCTAAATGATCAAAATTTTGAGTTGTTTCAATATTATAGTCAAAGTTGAGTTTAGTCCATTTAAATTTAGTTTCAACAACCATTAACTCTTCATTGTCATTGTTAAGTAGAATGTACTTACTGCTCAAAAGTCCTTTTAGTTTTAGTAAATAGTGCTTTTCTTTTTTATCAAAATAAGTGGTGATAAGTATTCCTTTCCAACCCATTTTAAATTCTAATAAAGTTTCATTCTGCTCTTTTAATTCAATTTTTGAATCCCAAAATCCTTTAGGTTCAAGCTGATATTTTTTGCCATCAGTCATTAGAATTTCAGCATCAAATGAATACCATTTTTTATAAATTAATTCTCCAATTTTTTCATTGTCAGAAATCAAACTAAAATTTTTAGAATTTGTAGAGTTTGCGTTGTATTGTCCCATAGTTATTTAATTAATATTTACAACAAATTTTTTAATTCACTGATGTCTATATCATTTACATCTATTAATTGTTCTACTAAATGTATGGCTTCTTCTGCCGTATAGTTGGCAAATAATATTTTTACGATACCTTGTATATATCTATCGAAAGTTTGAATATTGGCATGTAATATATGTCGCACGATGGCTTCATTAAAACAGTTGAAATCGGTATTGGCATAAGTTTTATATCTTATTTCGCCATCTTTAAAATCCATTTCTAGATTGCCAATTTTTAATCCAAAATTAGCTCTAGTAATATATTCTGAAATTGTATTTCTTAAATTATAATCTACCATTATTGGAAATACACTATAAAAAAGCACAATATTATTTTCTTGTTGAACATCAAAAAGACAGTCCAGTTTTATTTTATCTAGCTTAACACCAAACTTAATTTGCTGTTCATTTTCTAAATGGTACTTCCACTTTATCTTGTCTAAATACTGTGTAATGGTTTCAACTAAACTCATATTTATTGTTCTAATATTTCAAATTTAATACCTTTGCTGTTCAGTTTTTCAATCAATAACTGACCCAATAAACCACTAGGTGTTACTACACCACCTTCTAGTGTTAATTGGTCTTTTTGATTGATGATGAGCATTGCTGTTTCGCTCAACATTTTAGAAGTTTCGGTATAACCAGGATCGCCACCAGAAACTTTTGTCATTACTTTTTTTGTTTCGCTTTCGCCAATAAAAATCACTTTAAAATAATATTTGTTTCTTTCTTGTTCACTTGGTCCTTCGCCACTTTTTCTATAATTGAGTAATAAATCTCTAGTAAATTTTAACTGAGCACCAATTACCATAGCACTTACAACAGAAGTAATGCCTATTGCTTGTCCTAGTGATTTTAAAGCTAAGTATTGATTATAATGAAAGTTTTTACCAAAAATTGTAGGTCTAAGTTTTGCTGTCTGTGCAACAATACTATTATCGATAACTGGCATGGTTAAAGCCCATTTTTTCAATTCTTTTTCAAAATATAATGGTTGAAAATTGACAGGTTTATCGTTTGTTGATTTTTTACTGGCTTTGTTAGAAGCAGTGAGTTTAGCAACATCAGAGAATGCATGTAAGGCCGAAGCAAAAGTACCACCAGAAAATGAAGCATTGGTACTTACAAAACCACGAATTGTTTTTTGTTCGTTGGCTGGTAATTGCATGGCTGTATAAAAGGCACCAGCATCAGCAGGAATACTATCAAAACCACAACAGTTGACAATATATACTTTATTAGTTTTAGCTTGTTCATTATATTTTTTATACATATTTTTTACAAACTCAGGTTCGCCAGTAATATCGCAGTAATGAGTTTTTGCTTCAACACAAGCTTTTACTAAATTTTCGCCATATAAAATAAAAGGACCAACAGTAGTAACTACAGCATCGGTTTGTTTGCAAACATCAAGTAAACTGCTATAATCATCTACATCAGCAATTAAAATATCTAGCGATTTACAATTATTATTGATAGCAATTAATTTATCTTTTACTGCTTGTAACTTGTTTTTGTTTCTTCCTGCAATTGCCCATAAAATATTGTTTTCAGTGGCATTTTTTGCAAGATATTCGGCTACTAAACTTCCTGTAAAACCAGTAGCACCAAACACTACTATATTGTATTTTCTTTTACTCATTTTATTTATCTAAAAAAGTAAATGTAAAAAATTTAATTGTATTGTTGTAATTTTATGTAGTATGTGGATTATTATTAGTCAGTCATTTCTAAAATGGTTTACACCAAAAAACATAGCTGGTATTACTATTTTTCCTTTTATTTTTATTAAATCGAAAGGTTTAGCGAACGACCAAGTGTTTGTAAATCACGAACGCATACACATACATCAACAGCTGGAATTATTTATATTGTTTTTTTATCTATGGTATAGTATTGAGTATTTTATTAGATTGATACAGTACAGAAATGCCAATTTAGCATATAAAAATATTTCTTTTGAGCGAGAAGCATATGCCAATGAGAAAAATCAGCAATATATACTTGATAGAAAAATATGGGCTTTTATTAAATATCTGTAATTCTTTCTTACCTTTGTTATATGAAAACTATAAAGATTTTTATAGCAGATGATCATCCTTTATATTTAAAAGGTTTGGTTGATGTGCTTGAAGAACAAAAAGATTTTGAAGTTGTAGGCACTGCCGAAAATGGAAAAATTGCTGTTGAAAAAATTCTATCACTAGATATTGATGTTGTTTTAATGGATATTACGATGCCAGAAATGGATGGTATTGAAGCAACAAAAGCTATTTTAGCAAAAAACAATCAGCTTAAAGTGTTGATTTTGACGATGCATAATGAGTCTAGATTTATAAAGACTTGCTTAGAAATTGGTGCTAAAGGATATGTTTTAAAAACGATTGCTCAAGAAGATATTATCAAAGGGATTCATCATGTAGCAGAAAATAAGTCGTTTTTAGGTGAAGATGTTCAAGAAAAATTACTCAATTCTTTATCGAATAATGATAATGAGAGAACTGCTGAAGAAATAAGTAACTTAATTACACAAAGAGAATTAGAAATTTTGAAGTTAATTGCAGATGGTTTGACTAGCCAAGATATTGCAGCGAAATTATATATTAGCAAAAATACTGTAGAGACACATAGAAAAAATATGCTGTCTAAATTGAATGTAAAAAATACTACGGCACTAGTAAAAATTGCCAACGACAAAGGATTGATTTAGCGAAAGCAAAATTAGGTAGCTTTTATTTTTTTGTAGTATCTTTTAAGAAAGATGTTGCTGAGAAGTTTTTAATACAATAAAATATTTGTATAGTTTTTGTTTATTTTTTACTTAGTGGTGGAATTGGTGTTGATGTCGTGGTTGTTTTTTTATTCAGCTTTAATTTCATCATTATATCTGTTTGTTTATCGTTTCCAAGTTTGAAAATGTGTTTATCAAAAGCCACAAATCCATTTTTTTCATAAAATCTAATTGCTCTCAGGTTTTGTTCCCAAACTCCCAACCAAATATATTCTATGTTTTTTTCTTTTGCCAATTCAATCGCTTTGTCATAAAGGATTTGTCCAACTTTTTTTCCATGGAATTCTTTTAGCACATAAATCCGTTCAATTTCTAGTGCGTTTTTGTCTTTTATTTCCGTCTGAGATTGTCCTATATTTATTTTTAAATAACCGATTGTATTCCCCTCAAGCTCCGCAAAGTAGAATTCAGCATTTTGATCGGTCAGTTCCACAGTCAGTTTTTCAGTAGAAAATCCGTTTTCCAAATATTCTTTCATATTCTGTTCGCTATTTTCAGAAGAAAAAGTCTCAGCAAAGGTCAATCTCCCAATTTCTTTTAGTTTTTCAATGTCCTGTATATTTACTTTTCTGATGTTCATTTATCTATTATATATTTTTCAAGCTTACAACTAAATACTACTATCATCAATAACAGTTGACATCGGATAGTTATAATCAAATATAAATATTTATTTTATTTTTTTTGGTGTATTTGTTTTGAGTTTGTTGAGTGCTAGGTGATGCTTGCTATATTATACAATTAAATTATAACACAAATATATTATTCTATATTATTATTTAATTAGAATTCTGTATCAAATCTATAAAAAACATAAATTGCTTAGTCGTTTTTTGCTAACGAAGATTAAAAAAGATTCTGAAATAAATTCAGAATGTAGTTCTATCTATATTCTACTTATGCATAAGCTTTGTCTTTAAAGAAATCTTCTGCGTAGTGATAATCATTTAAATCGCTAGGATGAAAATCTCTTTTAAAGAATTTCAAGTAATCTTTAAATACCGTTTTGTGTAAGTCCATAAATAAACCTGTGCCAAATTCATATAATTGTTTAGGTAATTTTTTAGCTTCTAAATATTTTCTATCTTGATATAATAACATTAAAGTACCAGCGGTTAATTCTGCATACAACAAAGCAGTAGCTATTGGCATTAAGGCAACTCGTTTTCCATATTCTTGGTCGTCTACTTGTTGCATTACATCAAAGGCAACACTTTTATGTTCAATTTCTTCTGCTGCATGCCATCTAAATAATTCTGAAATATCTTCTGGAACAGTATCAGCACTAGTATCTACACTTTCAAAAATAGCATGACCAAACAAAGCAGTAAAATGTTCTAGACAAGCAGTTACTGCCAAATTAAGATTATCTTCTTTTAAGAATGGCAATTTAATTTTTGCCATCACTTTATGTAACAAATTGTCAATATGATTTTCAAATCCTTTTATTTCATAATTATTGTCTTTTAATATTTGCCAAAATCTTTCGTGCATAGTAGAATGAATGCCTTCTTGCCCACAAAAGTTTTTCATTTGTTTCTTTAGCTTCTCATCTTCAATATCATTCATATGATTTAAAACCGAATTGACAAAAAATCTTTCACCAGTTGGAAATACAATATGTAGTACATTAATAAAATGTGTACTAAAAGGATTGTCATCATAATAAAATCGTGGTGTACCTTTATCAAACTTAAAGTTTACTCTACGCACTTTTATTTCTTCATGATTATATGCTTTTTTATTGTTTTCTTTTTGTTTAGTTTTCATATTAATATTTTTTAGATTAATAATTTTATTTGTTATGCATAATTTTTTCCTGCTAATAGTTCTTCAGCCAAATAATAATTGTCAATTTGGTCTGGATGAAAATCTTTTTTAAAATATTGAAAAAACTGTTTTCTTAATGTGCCTCCAAAAGTTCGATTAAACCCAAATAAAAACATCAACAGATTTTTAGGAACATCTTTTGCTTTAATGTCTTCATCTTCGATAGATAACATTACAGTACCTAATCCTAAGTAAAACCAAAGTCCCCACGAAGCTATTGCCATTCCACCAATTCGTAATGCATAGCTATCATCTACTTTTTTGAGTACATCAAAAGGAATGGCTTTGTGCTCAATTTCTTCTGCAGCATGCCACATAAATAAGTCTTTCATTTCTGCAGGCATATTTTGTGTAATTTCTGGTGCTAAAATGCCACTTTCTGCTAGCATAGCTGTATAATGTTCTAGTGCAACAGTAATACTTAGACACATTTTGTCTGCGAATTTATTTTTATTGAATTGCTTTCTTGCATACGCTTCTAGACCATTCCAAGCAGAGTTTCTAAATACTTTTACAAACTTCATTGGATTTAAGTTTTGACTTTCCATAATGTCCCAAAACTTTTGATGTTCTGCATAGTGTGTGCCTTCTTGTCCTATAAAATTATTGACTCTTTTCTTTAACTCTGGGTCATTCTTATAGGCATCGGCGAAAGCTTTTACACTTCTAATAAAGAATTTTTCACCATCTGGAAATGCCAAATGTTGTGCATTCATAAAATGTGTAGCAATTGGATTGTCATTGTACCAATGCTTAGGAAAAGGTTTTTCGAAAACAAAATTGACCTTTCTAATTTTAGCTTCTGGTCGAGTGGTCATGTTATTTTTTTATCTAAAGTATATTAAAATGCCAAAAAAAGCACTAAACAAAAGATAATAAGCAAAGATTGCATTGTTGATAAAACTAACTTTCTTGCCCAATTATACCCTTTGTAAAATTTGGAAAGAATACAGAAAACAAATAATGTTATAATACTAACAGTAAATAAATCTATTTGGTATTATCATAGAAATCATTGCAAAATTTTGAGAAGTATGCACAACCGCTTAGATATAATTACTATTTATCATATCTTGTACTAAACAATTAAAATGTCTATTAACAAAAAACTAGCACTTAAAGATGCCATAGCTATTGGAATTGGTGGAATGGTTGGTGGTGGAATCTTCGCAGTACTTGGTCTTGCTGTAGAATTAGCCAAAGGTGGTACGCCAATTGCTTTCCTTTTCGCAGGAATTGTTGCAATACTAACAGCATATAGTTATGCAAAAATGTCTTTAACCTTTCCAGACAGAGGTGGCACTGTAAAATTCATTAATCAAGGATTTGGCATTACCGTTTTTAGTGGAGCAATAAATAACTTGCTGTGGTTGAGTTATATTATCATGCTATCGTTATACGCATCTGCATTTGGGTCATATGCTCCAAATCTTTGGGAAATTACTTCTAACAAAACTATTAATTTTCATATATATGCTAGTGCTATTATAATCATAGCTACAGCAATCAACTATTATAGCATTGCTATTGTAGGAAAAATTGAATCATTTGCAGTTATAATAAAATTAATTATATTAATCGGTTTTGTAATTATTGGAGCATACGGACTAATTGGTAATCCAAACTTAGAACAATTATCTATATCACATTGGGAAAATCCTATAAAATTATTTGCTGGTGGTATGGTCATTTTTGTAGCATACGAAGGTTTTGAACTCATTGCCAATGCAGCACCAGATATAGTTAATCCAATAAAAAATATACCTAAAGCATACTACTATTCAGTTATATTTGTAATAATACTATACATTACCATTGCATTTGTAACAGTAGGTTCACTACCATTTAATCAAATTGCCAATGCTCAAGATTATGTATTAGCAGAAGCAGCTAAACCAATGCTAGGACAAATTGGCTTCACCATAATTACTATTGCTGCATTAATTTCTACCTTTTCGGCTATCAACGCTACAATATATGGAGGAAGTCAAGTAAACTACGAAATTGCTAAAGACAACCAGCTACCAAAACATTATTTGGCAAAACTTTGGGGACAACCAATTGGACTAGTCGTTACCACAGTAGCAACACTAATATTAGTTAATGTATTAAACCTAGAAAGTATTTCTACAACAGGAAGTATTGGTTTTATTCTTATATTCGGAATTGTAAATCTAGTAGCATATAAACTAGCTAATAAAATTAATGCCAATAAAATAATACCAATGGCTGGATTTATTTTATGCATTATAGCACTCATAATATTAATTAAACAACAAATACAAAGCAATATTACAGGTATTTTTGTTTCTTTAGGAATTATTGTTTTCTGTTTTATCATTGAATGGATACACAGAAGAAAAAGTAACATCAATGCTTAATTAATAATTTTATGAACGAGTCATTAAATAGTTTATCTAAAATTTTATACGATTGGAAAGATGTTGTTTATCATCATTTACCAAAACTATTTTTAGCAGCAATTGTTTTTATTGTATTTATTTTTGTTGCTAAAATTGCAAGAAAAATAAGCTTTGCATTTTACAGTCGTACTATAAAAAAATACACCGATGCAGCATATCTAATTTCTACTGTAATTTATTTCTTTTTAATACTTTCAGGAACAATTATCGCATTACAAGTAGCTGGTTTAGAAATAATGCTAAAGCATGTTTTAGCTGGTGCAGGAGTGGTTGGCGTAGTAGCTGGTTTTGCATTTAAAGATATTGGTAGCAATTTTTTTGCAGGATTATTATTAAAAATTCAACGACCATATAAAAAAAACGACTGGGTAGATATTGATGGCAATTATGGTGTAGTATTAGAAATTGGTTCAGTTACTACAAAAATTAAAACAGTTCCTGGACAAGAAGTTTTTGTACCTAATCAAAATGTATATAATAATACTTTTACTAATTACTCTTCGTGGAGAAAAAGAAGAATTATACTAGAAACAGGTGTTTCTTATGGCGATGATTTAGAGCATGTACGAACAGTAGCTTTAGATGAAGTGAAAAACATTAAGCACTATTTACCTAATGAAGGCGTAGACTTCTACTATACCAATATTGGTGGTTCAACTTATAATTTTATGTTGCGATTTTGGGTACAATTCGATAGCAACGATGATTATTGTAGAGGCATGAATGATGCCATTATGCAAATAAAAAAACGATTTGAACAAGAAAATATTTCTATTGCTTATCCTGTTACTACTTTAGATTTTGGCGTAAAAGGTGGCATAAATATTTTTGACAAACCCATTCAAATAAAAGAGTAAACTATTAATTAGCAATCAATAATCATTGCAAAATTTTGAGCAGTACCAACTAAACAGTAATAATCTCTAAAAATTAATAAAAAAACAGTTTGTATAAAAACATTTTAGTCTTTTTACTGTTAATAAAAACATTATTATTAAAAATTAAAGAGTAACTTATTGGTTAATTATAATCAAAACAAAACCGTCATTTTAAAACTATAATCAAAATGAAAAATAAAAAATTAATTTATATACTATTTATAGTTGTTGTTGCATTTAACTCATGTGTGTCTATACCTAAAGGTGCTACTGCCGTAAAATCTTTTGACAAAGAAAAATATCTTGGTAAATGGTATGAAATTGCAAGATTAGATTTTAAATATGAAAAAGATCTAAATAATACTACCGCAGAATATTCGTTAAATGATAATGGATCGATAAAAGTTGATAACAAAGGATATAATACAGTAAAAGATAAATGGGAACAAGCTATTGGTAAAGCAAAATTTGTTGGAGATGATAATATTGCTAGATTAAAAGTATCTTTTTTTGGTCCATTTTATGCTGGATATAATGTAATTGCTATTGATAAAGATTATAAATATGCTTTGGTTGCAGGATCAAATCTAAAATATTTATGGATACTTTCGCGTGAAACCAATATACCTAACAACATAAAACAAGAATATTTAAAAATAGCAAAAGACATAGGATATAACACTGAGGAGCTTTTATGGGTTAAACACGACCAGTAATTTTATAATTGAATTAAAATCCTGTTGTGCATTTGGGTGCATTCTCTTCCCATCAGTGTCACTCGTAGAGGACGCTGATGCTTACAAATAAAAAACTATAAATTACAAATAAAATATTTATCCATTAAAAATAATCGCGTATCTTGTTATAGCTAAAACTTGCCGATATATAAAAATATTACAGCAAATTCTTGCGGTAATATAATAGTTACCTGCAAGCTTAAAAGAGAGACGGATTCAACTCCTTATGAAGTTTTGACGATTTCAACCTTTCATTAATTATTGGAATATAGTTTTCCTCAATTTCGACACCAACAAAATTGAAACCTAATTCTTGTGCAGCAACTAAGGTAGTACCACTTCCAGCAAATGGGTCAAAAATTATATTCTCTTCGTGCAGTGGACAAAGAGTATCGACCAGTTTTTTAATCAAAGTCAATGGCTTAACAGTACAATGACTATATTTTTCAGACTTATCTTTCTTACTTAGATTTTCAAGAATATTTGATTGGAAAGAACCATCTTGATTGACAGTTTTAAAAACACCGACATTAGTTTTCTGTAAAGTTTCCCAATAATTATTCTCTAATGGCTTCTGAACCAAAACAATTCCTTCCCATTCATTTCTAAAAGCACTATGCCAACCGCTCCACTTTTCAGCATCAGGATTTTCCATTTTTTCTAATTTACCTTCTAAATTAAGACCTCTAGGAATACCTGAATTTCTTCTATAAACAAGGACATCTCTTGTATAAAACCCACTATTTTCTAGTGCAATTTGAACGTGAGCAATAGAACGATTACTATTAAAAACAGCAACAGGTGCTCCAGCTTTACAGATTCTAAACAATTCATCTGTCCACAATTGACACCAACGCATATATTCTAAATCATTGTTTCTATTTTTCTCATACCAACGAGCATTGCGAACGCCACCAGCTAGACCACTTCCATAAGGTATATTTTTTACCATTGTTTTACTGTCTTGAACCCGTTCTGTTCTTCGCTTAACTTCTGAGTCGCTCCACTTATGACCAATGAACTCATAGTTATATGGTGGGTCAGTAATACAACAAGCAATAGATTCTTCGGGAAACTTTTTCATAACATCAATACAATCCCCAGAATAAACCTTATTTAATTCAAATTTCATTTTCTAATAATTTTAAATGTTCCTTTATCTTTCAAATCAATTAGCCAGCGTTTCAAATCAAAACCTGTCTTCTCCTTTATATATTCAAAAGTGTCATCACCAACATATCTTGTCCAGCCACCAGCATCCATTTTGCTTAAAGCCGCATTTAGATTATCAGACCTTAAAAACAAGAAAACAGGTCTATATCCTTCTTCTTGTAGAAGTTTGCCATAAGATTCAAATTTCTTTAAAGTCCCTGAATCTCCTGAACCAACTCTATATTTTGTATCAATCGCATCTTTCCCACAAAAGAAATCAGCAGGTTCATCTTGCCCAAATCTTTTGGGTGGTGCAAAATTTACACAAGTGACTTCAAACAAATCTCGTAACAAATTTTCCCAACACTTACCAAGTTCTCGACCCCAATATTGTTTGTTTTCACTTTTAAGTTTCTGAGTAATACCAAACGCCTCCATTAATACATCTGAATCGTTAAAATCATCAACGTAAACTTTATCTGTAAAACTATCAGCATATTTACCTAAAACCTCATTTAATTTGTCCTCGATTTTGCACATACTTATAATATTTCTTTGATTATTTTACAAAGAAACTCAATTTATATGGCAAAATTCGCCTAACTTTGAATATATTTCACAAATATAAACTAAAGTTTCGTAATACGCAAATTAATTTTCGTGAAAATCAATTTTAAATATAATCGCATAAAAATAGTTCTGACAGAACAAGACAGGTCTAGCAAGTGGCTTGCCGAAAAAATAGAAAAAGACAAATCAACAGTTTCAAGGTGGTGTACTAATGATATGCAACCATCTATTGAGACACTTTTTCAAATAGCCGAAATACTAAATGTATCTGTTAAAGAACTGATTAATGAAAATGCGAAAGAAGAAAAGCCAGCAGGTAACAGCGTGTATAAGAAATAGCGGGTTCAGTGCTAAATCAAAGGTCAGTACTTTTAATAAAAGTCAGTGCCAAACTGAAAGTGAAGTGCTTTTTAATCCGCTACTTCTCATACACGCAAAACGTTGTATGCCATATTACCAAACGCATAACAATAATGAACATCAACAAAATATTTGTACATTTGCGACAGAATTTTAACATTACCAAATGAACGAATGGCAGAAAAGAAAAAAGTAACAGCGAATGAAATTTACGACTTGTTATTAAACGAGTTTAAAATCAAAGAACAAATCGGAAGTGTTGAAATTATACTTGGTGGAATTTCTGCAAAATACAACGGAAAAGATGCAATCGGAGATTTACTACAAGAATGGCTTGGTGAATGGCTAAAGCAAAAGAATTTTTATTTTAGAACAAGAGTAAATACACAAGAATTTCCAGACTTTTTACTTGCTGAAAACGATAAAAGTGGATTTTTAGAAATCAAAACTTTTAACGCAAATGCTACACCAGCATTTGATATTGCAAACTTTGATTCTTACAATAAATCTTTACTTGTAAAACCTGAAAGGATTGATGCTGATTATTTGATTTTTGGTTATAAAATGGTTGATTCTGTTTTGAGTGTGGACAATTTATGGCTCAAAAAAGTATGGGAAATTGCAGGAACTTCAGGAACAAATCCTGTAAATATGCAAACTAAAAACAGTCAACCCTACAATTTAAGACCTATAAAATGGTATGCAAAAACGGCAAGAAACAAACCTTTTGCAAACAAAACAGAATTTATAAACGCTATCTCTCAAACGCTTGAAAAATATTCGCACAGTACAAGCAGTTACAGCGAAAATTGGCTTAAAAATGTAAAGGAAAAATATTTTGAAAATACAGGAATTAAACTCTAACTCCTGCGTTTTCTGTTTCTAATAATTCGTATTCTTCGACTTTCATAGCATCTAAAATTCGCTCTGAAACAGCTTTGATGACAGGAACAACAACTGTATTTCCTAACAAATCGAAAGCCAAACTTTCTTTTACAGGAATTTCGTAATTTTCGGGATAACCGAAAATTCTTAACCCTTCCCTTATCGTCAATCTTCTTACGCCTTTTCCGTCAGGGACAACAATTTTAACCATATCGGTTGCAACCAAAGTTGGTGCAATTTCATTCGGATTTAAAATTTTATTGATTTCAAAACTTAATTTTCCTGTTACAATATTGTAACCTTTCGGTTTTGTTTCGTCATATACACGAGATGTAATTGTCCCGCTCTCTGTAATTTCGGTTACTAATTTTTTAGGATGTTCAAATTTTATATATCCTTTTTCCACCAAATCATCTAAAAGTGCTTGTATATCAATGTTTTTAAATAAATTATTGTCAGGAAAAAATGTTTGAATTTGGCTTAAAGTCAAAGGCATTCCGTCCATCCAATCAATCCCTATTTCACTTGCCCATTGCTTTTTTCTACGCTCTTTAAAAAGTCTATTTAACAAATTTATTTGGTCTTTTGTACATTCGCCTTTTACACCAATATCCCAACTATGAATATTATTTTCCCCACCTCGCTTGTCCTTAATTGACTTTCCATAAAGTTCCTCAACTGAAAAATGAGAAAGCAACTTTTTTGTAAAATCAGTATTCATTGTTGGTTTAGAAGTTTCTAAAACATCTTTTAAAACTTTAAAAGTAGATTCAAAATTATCTAATGATACTTTTTCGTTTTTAGTACCAACGATAAAAATACGCTTTCTCGATTGTGGTACTCCAAAATGAACGCTATCCAAAACTTTCCAAGTCACTTGATACTCCAATTCGTTTTCAAGTTTGTCTAAAATTGTCTTTAGCGTTCTTCCAATTTCGTCATTTTTATCTTCCAAATCGTGCTTTACCAATCCTTCAACATTTTCAAGAATAAAACCTTTTGGCTGATGATATTTGATAATTCTTTCGATTTCAAAAAATAAAGTTCCTCTTGTATCTGCAAAACCATTTCGTTTTCCGCTTGCACTAAACGGCTGACAAGGAAAACCACCAAATAAAAAATCAAATTGCGGAATATCTTCATTTTTAACCTGAAAAATATCTCCTACAAAATTTTCGTGATGATAATTGTGTTTAAGTGTTTCGATTGCATAAGGTTTGATTTCCGAGGTCAAAACACATTCAGCTTCAATTCCCCTTTCTTGACAAGCTTGTTCAAAACCAAGACGAATACCACCAAGACCTGCAAATAAATCAATAAATTTTAATTTAGTTTTCATCTTTTACTGCTTTATATTCAACATTGGGTTCTGCGACCATTAAATTTGATGTTTCATAAATTGGAACAACTGAACGATATTCTTCAATTTCAATTTTAGTACAACCGATAACAAACAAACATTGCATAAAAAAGGAAGCACTAAAAGTACCACGACTAATTTTACTATCAACACTTGATTTGGTTTCTGTACAGCCATTTTCATTCAACAAATGGACTAAATCTTCCGTTGATAAACCTCTCTTAACCAATTCAGATTTTAGTATTCGTTTGACTTTATTATTCCATTCAGACATAATCAAAACTTTTTTATTATTTGCAAATATGAGAAGTAAAATACAAATTCACAAATAAAACAACAAAAATAAAAAATACGATACATAACACGGATGACCGTTGCACAACTGGGTAAAAAATGCTAAAAAATATAAGTATACACTATTACATATACTTATTTATATAAATTATATTTTGGTTTTGGTATTTTTGTGTGGTACTTTTGGTAGCTTACTGGTACACAAATGTTAAAAATTAAGCTTTTTATAGCATTTTTTAGCTATTTTTTGGCTATTTCTATTGCTTTTATGGCTATTTTTCTGGTTTGGGTAATAAACTTTAAGTACTTCTGTAAGTTGTAGGTCATGGCAGCTAGTAGTACATGTTTGTTGGCTTTATAACCAATTGAAATAAAAATCTAACAATCCAACAGTCTAAATACAAAAATTCTTAGTACTTACTACTTGTAATCCAACAATCTCAATACTAATTTAATACCTTAAATTTTATAATTCAATGCATTTTAACGAAATTAGCCACTTAAATTAAATACATGTCTGTTTACGATAAATACGAAGCGGTGATTGGTTTAGAAGTACACGCTCAATTAAATACTACTACAAAAATTTTCGCAGCAGATGCTACCACTTTTGGTGCCGAACCAAACACGCAAGTTGGTGCTATTACGCTTGGCATGCCTGGTGTTTTGCCAAAACTCAACAAAGCTGTTTTAGAAAAAGCTATTAAAATGGGTATTGCTTGTGGTTCAAATATTACTAAAGTCAATGAATTTGCTAGAAAAAATTACTACTATGCCGATCTACCTAAAGGTTACCAAATTACACAAGATAAAACGCCAATTTGTGTTGGTGGAACTGTTGAAATTGAAATCAATGGTACTAAAAAAGAAATAGAATTAACAAGAGTACACATGGAAGAAGATGCTGGTAAAAACAACCACGAGTTAGATCCATTTTATTCTTTGGTCGATTTAAACAGAGCAGGTACACCTTTGGTAGAAATTGTGTCTGAACCTTGTATTACTTCTAGTGATGAAGCCTATGCGTACCTTACAGAAGTTAGAAAATTAGTGCGTTATTTAGATATATGTGATGGAAATATGGAAGAAGGTTCTATGCGTTGTGATGCCAATATTTCTATTCGTTTAAAAGGCGAAAAAATTCTAAATACTAGAGTCGAAGTTAAAAACATGAACTCTATTCGTAATGTAAAAAGAGCTATCGACAACGAAATTATCAGACAAGTAGATATTGTTGAAGCTGGTGGAACTGTTGATCAAGAAACGAGAAGTTTTGTAGCAACTGATGGTAGTTCTTTTGTCTTGCGAAGCAAAGAGTTTGCACATGATTATCGTTATTTTCCAGAACCAGACTTACCACCTGCTGTTGTTACAGATGCACAAATTGAAACGATAAAAGCCAATATGCCTCCACTACCAAAACAATTGTATTTACAATTTACGAATGAGTTGGGTTTATCTGACTATGATGCTACGGTACTTACAGACGAAAAAGATATTGCTTTGTATTTTGTTGATTTAACACAGCAAACCAAAAATTATAAATCTGCTGCCAACTGGATAATGGGTGAAGTTAAATCGTATTTAAACGATAAAGGATTAAGCATCAACGAGTTTCCAATTCAAACAGATAAAATTGCTGCTTTAATTGCCTTAACCGATGAGAATTTAATCAACTCATCTGCTGCAAAAACTATATTTCAGCACTTGTTAGAGCAACCTAGTCAAACACCAAAAGCATTAGCAGAACAACTCAATTTAATTCAGTCATCTAATGCAGACGAATTAGAACAATGGATTGATAGTGTATTGAATCAACTACCAGAAAAAGTAGAAGAATATAAAAAAGGCAAAAAAGGATTAATTGGTTTGTTTATGGGCGAAGTAATGAAAGTGTCTAAAGGAAAAGCAGATCCAAAATTAACCAATCAAATATTGAGTAAAAAACTAAACAACTAATATGAAATCAAAATATTTATTCATAATACTATCATTAATATTATTTTCATCATGTAATAAGTTTAAAGGGTTTACTATCGATGGAACTGTTTTAAATGCCAACGGAACTCAAGTTGCATTAGAAGATATTTCTACCAATAATGTAGAAACTATTGACACCGTTACTATAGTGAACAATAAATTTCATATTAAAAATTATTCTTTAAATAAATTAATGCGTCTACGATTTGGTGATAAAAAAGACATCATTATATATGTAGAAAACGGAGATAAACTAGAAGTATCTTTAGATTTAAATCAATTTCCTGCTTACGAAATTAAAGGTAATAAAGGTAGCGAAGACTTAGCTGCTTTAAATGCTATTGCCAACGAAAAAGCAATTTTATTAGATAGTGCTTATTCAGAATTTAAAAACAACACTAATGCTAAACTAAAAGATTCATTAGACCAAAATCAAGTACTAGCAAAAGAGAATTATGTTAATGCAATTAAATCATTTATAGAAAAAGAAGACAATGTAGAAGTTGCCTGTTTTGGTTTAAATTATTTAGCAAGTTTCTTTCAAGATGAAGCAGCATTTTTTATTAAAACAGTAGATAAAGCCGTAGCAAAAGATAAAGAATCAACTTATGTCAACTTATGGAGTCAAAGTTTGCAATCGTATAAAGATGCCTTGATGCAAGAACAAGTGTCTGGCGTTGCTGTTGGTTCAAAAGCACCAAATATTATGTTGCCAAGTCCAAATGGCGATACGCTTTCGCTCTACGATTTAAAAGGCAAATATGTATTGATAGATTTTTGGGCGTCGTGGTGTGGACCATGTCGACAAGAAAATCCAAATGTAGTTAAAACTTATAATAAGTATAAAGACAAAGGATTTGAAATATTTTCTGTTTCGTTAGATAACAATCTTGGACCATGGAAAAATGCTATTGCAAAAGATGGTTTAGTTTGGAAAAATCATGTATCTGATTTAAAAGGTTGGAGTTCTGTAGCAGCACAAACCTACGGTGTCCAATCAATACCTAGTACTTTTTTATTAGACAAAAACTTAGTTATCATACAAAAAAACTTACGAGGCAAAGCACTTGAAGAAGCATTAAAAGATTTATTGAAAGAAGAGAACTAATAACTTGAATTCAGTTTAATTGTAATTATAAACCATTAAAAATCAATGCGTCCATTGCGAAATTTTGAGAGGAACGAACAAAATTGTGGCAATCTCAAACTATGAACTGCTATAAAGTAAATTACCTATCTACCGAACAGGTAGACTTTGCTACTTTCATTTGCTCGTAAAGACGAAAAGTCATTTTGGTTATTGCGTTTTGTTAATTTACTTAAACCGAACTCAGGTTAAAAGGGTAATAATACCAAAGTAAATTATTATAAAGTATAAACTAATAAAACAAGCTTAGTTCTTACACTTCTAGCATTTTGAGTAATGTAATAGCTGCTTCTACACCTTTGTTGCCATGTTTTCCACCAGCTCTATCTAATGCTTGTTGTTCATTATTAGGTGTTAGTACACCAAAAATAACTGGCTTATTTTGTGTAATATTAAGTTGTTGCAATGCATTAGCTACCGACTGATTGATGTATATGTCGTGGTCTGTTTCGCCTTTTATCACACAACCTATGCAAATAACACCATCTACTTGATGCTGTACTAACATTTGCTGAGCAGCAAACGGCAATTCAAATGTTCCAGGAACTCTTTGAACAAAAATAGTATCATCTGTTAAACCATATTGCTGTAGTGTTTCAATACAAGCAGCTAGCATGGCAAAAGTAATGTGTTCATTCCACTCAGAAACGGCAATACCTATTTTTTTGTTTTGTACAGTAGGTACTGCTTCTTTATTATATGCTGATAAATTTTTTAAGCTAGACGCCATTTTACTGCATTTGCTCTAATTTAGCAATCACCATTTCAGCAGCACTAGCTTCTTGTGTATTCGGATAATTGTCAAATACATTTTTATATTGCTCTAAAGCACTTTTATAATCTTTCTTAAACTCATAAGCTGCTGCCAATCTGTAAATATATGAAGGAGCAATCACCTCATTATCTGTTGCATCAATTGCTTTTTTATAATTGTCTATTGCCTTATCAATTTGTTCTTGTTCTGCATAAGCATCACCAATACAACCAAATTTTCTAGCTGTTAAAATTTCATCTTCTGTATCAAAATCTTCTAAATATTTAATAGCACCAGTAAAATTACCCGTTTGCAATTCACAAACACCAGCATAAAACTTAGCCGTATTTCCAGCAGCAGTACCTTTATATTTCGAAGCAATAGTTTCAAATCCTAATGCAGTACCATCACCTTTCAAAGCCAATGCAAAAGAATCTCTTGCAAACAATTCCTGTGCACCATAAATTGCATTTTGTGCTTTCTCTTCTTTTGGAGCTTTAATCATGTTTTTATAAACCCAAAAACCACCTACTGCAACAATTAAAGCTACCAATACACCTAAGATGACAAATTTATATTGCTCATAAAAATGTTCTGCATTATCTACAAAATCTCTTAATTGGTCTGCCTCATTTGCTTTTTGCTTTGCCATGAAAATATTTTTTAGCCCACAAAATTACTATTTTATATTAAAATGATGCAATTAATTGTGTCAATTTTATATTTTGGCAACATTATCAATGCATCAAACCTTAAAAGTAAAACATATAACACTTAATCATTTTAAAAATTATACTACACAATCTTTTGATGTAGCTGCTAATTTTATTGGAATTGTTGGCAATAATGGTAAAGGAAAAACCAACTTAATAGATGCTATTTATTATAGCTGTATTGGCAAAAGTTATTTTACGGCTCACGATGCTTTAAACTTTAAATTTGATTCAGATTTTTTTAGAATTGCTACCCATTTTAGCATTGGTTCACTAGAAAAACATATTGTAATTAAAAATGCAAAACAAAGCAAAAAAGAATTTATTATTGATGATATTGTAGTAGAAAAACAAAGTGAATTAGTTGGACAGTTTCCCATAGTATTTATTGCACCAGATGATGTACAGCTAATTTTAGCAGGAAGCGAGCAACGAAGAAAATTTTTTGATGCCAGTTATTGTCAGACTGATTTAAATTATTTGAGACTCCTTTTACAGTACAATAAACTACTACAAAATAGAAATGCACTACTCAAACAGTTTGCTCTTAACAAAAAGCAAAACCTAAGCTTATTAGCTACCTACGATGAAAGATTAGCCCCATTGGCCGATAAAATATTTGAATACAGACAACACCATGCACCCAATTTTAAAGAAGCCGTAAACGAAATTTACCATGCTATTTTTAATGGCAATGAAGACATTAATATAACTTACGATTCTGCTTTATTACAAAACAGTGCTAAAGCTATTTTTAAAGAACAATTGGCTTACGATTTAGCAGCTCAAAGAACAAGTAAAGGCATTCATACAGACGATTGGCATTTATCTCTAAACGACAATCCTATAAAAAAAATTGGTTCGCAAGGACAGTTAAAAACTATGTTACTAGCATTAAAACTAGCACAATATCAATACATTGCAGAAAAATTACAAATACTACCTATATTATTGTTAGATGATATTTTTGACAAATTAGATGAAAATAGAATTAATCAATTGATAAAAGTAGTATCTTCCAATCAAATTGGACAAACCATTATTACAGACACTTCGGCAAATAGACTATCTGATTTATTTGAACGAAATGCAATTAGTGACTTTAAAATTATAAACATTGAGTAAAATTGGAAGTAGCAACTTTGTAGATTTAAATCATGTCTTTAAAGCCATGATAAAAGAAATGCGTTTAGACCAACAAATGGACAGCATTAAAATTCATCAGCTATGGAAAAGCGAAATGGGCAATTTTATAGCCAATAAAACAGACAAACTCTATTATCACAAAGGCAAATTAATTGTTTATGTAAACTCTGCTGTGTTAAAACAAGAATTGTTTATGGCACGACAGAAAATTTGTCAGCGATTAAATGACAAAATGAACGGAACATTTGTTAATGAAGTCATAATTAAATAAAATTAGTATTTGGAACATATTTTGATTAGATTTGTTAGTAAAATTACTTAACTAAATAAATTTAAAAAATGGCAACTGAATTAAACACACAAAATTTCAAAGCTACAGCTTTGGCCGATAACACGGTGGCTTTAGTAGACTTTTGGGCAGAGTGGTGTGGTCCATGTAAAATGATTGGACCAGTTATTGAAGAATTAGCTACAGAATATGAAGGTAAAGCTGTAATTGGCAAACTCAATGTAGATGAGAACAGAGATATAGCAGCAGAATATGGTATAATGAGTATTCCTACCCTATTGTTTTTCAAAAATGGAGAAATTGTAGAGAAACATGTTGGATTAGCATCTAAAGCTGACTTAAAAAGGAAGTTAGATGCAGTAATTGGTTAATTTATTTAATAAACAAAAATTGTTTTTGCGGAGCGGAAGCCACTTTGTGGCTTCCGCTCCGCATTTTTATATTTTAATACCTCATTGCCTAGCCGACAACAAGCTATATCCAAACAACAAACCATCACACTGAGCGATAGCGAAATGTCTCTAGCTAGACATACAACTATGCCCAAGTAACATTACACTGTGCCGAGCCAACATTGTCTTATGACCAGCAGGCAAACCGTCACACCCAAACAACAGACCGTCACACTGAGCAATAGCGAAGTGTCTCCAGCTAGACATACAACTATGCCCAAGTAACATTATACTGTGCCGAGCCAACATTGTCTTATGCCCAAAAGGCAAACCGTCACGCCCAAACAACAAACAGTCACACTGAGCAATAGCGAAGCGTCTCCAGCTAGACATACAACTATGCCCAAGTAACATTATACTGTGCCGAGCCAACATTGTCTTATGACCAGCAGGCAAACCGTCACACCCAAACAACAAACAGTCACACTGAGCAATAACGAAGTGTCTCCAGCTAGACATACAACTATGCCCAAGTAACATTACACTTTGCCGAGCCAACATTGTCTTATGTCCAGCAGGCAAACCGTCACACCCAAACAACAAACAGTCACACTGAGCAATAGCGAAGCGTCTCCAGCTAGACATACAACTATGCCCAAGTAACATTACACTGTGCCGAGCCAACATTGTCTTATGCACAGCAGGCAAACCGTCACACCCAAACAACAGACCGTCACACTGAGCGATAGCGAAGTGTCTCCAAATAGGCATTAATGCACTTTAATATTATTCAAGTAGAACACACATTAAACCTTATTAACGCATGCTAACAACAAAAATTTGTATTTTGCAACATGGTTTTAGATCAACAGTCTTATTTTCAACTCGACCAACTCGATATTCTTGCAAAACAAGTTGTAGAAGGTTTTATTATTGGCTTACATAAAAGTCCGTATCATGGCTTTTCAGTAGAGTTTGCAGAGCATCGCTTGCATAATGTCGGCGATAGTATTAAAGAAATCGATTGGAAAGTTTACGCCAGAACTGAAAAACTCTATACCAAAAAGTTTGAAGAAGAAACTAATCTACGATGCCAAATTGTAATAGATGCTTCTTCTTCTATGTACTTTCCATTAGAAAAAACCAAAGGTCAGATTAGTAAAATAGAATTTTCGGCATTGTCTGCTGCAGCTATCATGTATCTACTAAAAAAACAAAGAGATGCTGTTGGTTTATCTATTTTCGATGACCGTATTCACACCAATACCAAAAGCAAAACCAATGCACAACACCATCAACTGTTGATGAACGAGTTGTATCAAATGCTCAAACAAACACCACAACTTAAACAAACACAAGCAGCAAAATCGTTGCATTTAATAGCAGAAACGGTACACAAAAGGTCGTTAATTGTAATTTTTAGCGATATGTTAGACAATGAAAATGAAGAAGATTTATTCTTAGCACTACAACATCTTAAACACAATAAACACGAAGTTGTACTGTTTCATGTAGTAGATAAAAGCAAAGAGATTGACTTTAATTTTGAAAATCGCCCTTATTTGTTTGAAGATTTAGAAACTGGTGAAACGATTAAGTTACAACCCAATCAAATCAAAGACAATTACATCAAAAAAATGAAGGATAAAAAATTGCAACTTAAAGTAAAATGTACACAGTATAAAATAGATTTAGTAGAAGCAGATATCAATGAAGGCTATTATCCAATACTGATGGCATATTTACTCAAAAGAAAAAAGATGCAATAATGCTACAACTCAATTATAAAAAATTTGGTTCTGGTAATCAACATTTAATTATTCTGCACGGTTTTTTAGGCAGTTTAGACAATTTTCAAACCATAGCCAAAGCATTAGAAGAACAGTTTACAATTTATTTAATTGATGCGAGAAATCATGGTAAGTCGCCACATACAAATTCAATGTCTTACGAGTTAATGGCAAATGATATTATCGATTTTTGTCAACAACACCAAATTACAAAAACAAGTATTATTGGACACTCAATGGGTGGAAAAACAGCTGCATATTTAGCATTAATTCAACCAGCATTAATTCATCAATTGTTTATGGTAGATATTGCACCAGTAAAATACAAAGGCGACCATCAAATCATTCTCGATGCAATGCAACACTTGCAACTTGGTCAATATCATCAACGAAAAGATATAGAAGTTGAATTGCATCAACAAATAAAAAGTAATGCCATTGTACAATTGGTCTTGAAAAATTTGAAAAGAGATAGTACTGGTTTTGAATGGAAATGTAATTTGCCTATTCTAGTAAAAGACTATGAAATTATCATGGACTTTCCTACAATAAATGCTGTTGATACTTCAAGCGAAGTCTATTTTATAAAAGGTGCTTTATCTGATTATATTACAGTTGATAATTGGAATGCTTGCTTACAATACTTTCCAAATGCACAATTAATAGAAATTGCTAATGCACGACATTGGGTACATGCCGAAAATTTTACCGATTTTGTGGCAACTATACTTAGTTTGGCTAAATAGAAATAGCTATAGTATCACTTCCATTCCGAACTCGTTTCGGAATCTGAAATATTCATGTAGTAAAAGATTCTGAAATAAATTCAGAATGAATCTAGTTTATAATTTTATACTATGCTCATTATAGAAATGACTTTAGTATCACTTCTCTCATTCCGAACTCGTTTCGGAATCTGAAATATTCTTGTTGTAAAAGATTCTGAAATAAATTCAGAATGAACCTAGTTTATAATTTTATACTATGCTCATTATAGAAATGGCTTTAGTATCACTTCCATTCCGAACTCGTTTCGGAATCTGAAAATATTCATGTAGTAAAAGATTCTGAAATAAATTCAGAATGAATCTAGTTTATAATTTTATACTATGCTCATTAAAATATGCCAATTAAAACTATCTTAATACAACAGTTTTAAAATAATCTAAAATAAGTTATAACTTTAGCAAGCTAAAAATAAGCATGGAGCGTTACAAGATAGTTTTTGAGTCATACAATCAACCTGTACTTATTGGCAGATTTATGTTAATTTTTTCTAGAAGAAGAGTTAATGTAACTGATTTTGGTTTTCAGAAGAAAAGTGATGAGGAAGGAATTTTTACTATTGAATTTACTAGCGACGAATGGCAAGCAGACAACTTATTAAAACAAGTTCAAAAACAAATTGATGTATTTACTGCATCATTGCATAAAATTTAAAAAATAAAAATAGTTAAACATGGCAACAATGAATTTTGGTGGAATGGAAGAAAATGTGATCACAAGGTCTGAATTTCCACTTGAGAAAGCAAAAGAAGTATTAAAAGACGAAACCATTGCAATAATTGGTTATGGTGTTCAAGGTCCAGGTCAAGCACTTAATTTAAGAGATAATGGTTTTAATGTCATTGTTGGACAAAGAAGACCTTCTAAATCTTGGGACAAAGCTGTTAATGATGGTTTTGTAGAAGGTAAAACTTTATTTGAACCAGAGCAAGCTTTAGAAAAAGCTACGATTATTATGTATTTATTGTCTGATGCTGCTCAAATTGAAATGTGGCCAACAGTAAAAAAACACTTAACTGCAGGAAAAGCATTGTATTTTTCTCATGGTTTTGGTGTTACTTATAAAGATAGAACAGGTATTGTTCCACCAGCAGATGTAGATGTAATTTTAACTGCACCAAAAGGTTCTGGTACTTCTTTAAGAAGATTATTCTTAGAAGGAAAAGGATTAAACTCATCGTATGCTATATTTCAAGATGCAACAGGAAGAGCTTTTGATAGAACGATTGCATTAGGAATTGGTATTGGTTCTGGTTACTTATTTGAAACCACTTTCCAAAAAGAAGTATACTCTGACTTAACAGGAGAAAGAGGTGTTTTAATGGGAGCTTTAGCTGGAATTATGGAAGCACAATATAGTGTTTTAAGAAAAAATGGACACTCACCTTCTGAAGCATTTAATGAAACAGTTGAAGAATTAACAGAGTCATTAATAAAATTGGTTTCTGAAAATGGAATGGATTGGATGTATGCCAACTGTTCTACTACAGCACAAAGAGGTGCATTAGATTGGAAAGGTCCTTTTAGAGAAGCAGTTTTACCAGTTTTTGAAGAATTGTATGATAAAGTAGCTAAAGGTGAAGAAGCTCAAAGAAGTATCGATACGAACTCACAACCAGATTATAGAGAAAAATTAGAAGCTGAATTGAAAGAATTAAGAGAAAGTGAAATGTGGCAAGCTGGTAAAACGGTAAGAAGTTTAAGACCAGGAAAGTAATTCTGAGTTTAAATCAGTATTAAATACTGAAAAAATACGATATGTAAAGAGCTGTCAATGAGACAGCTCTTTGTTTTATGTGCTTAATTGTTAATAACTTAGCTTAAAATTTAACACTTTTGGCTTGAATTTTGAATAACTTTACAAGTATCGATTTTTAATTTAAACAAAAAAAAATGAAGAAGATTTTATTGAACGCCTTGGTTTTAGCGTCTTTGATTTCATTTGGTCAAGATGATTATCCACCAAACGCTCAACCAGGAAAATGTTATGCAAAATGTTTAATGCCAGATGTGTACGAAACTAAAACTGAACAAATGCTTTTAAAAGAAGCAAAAACAGTTCAAACAGTTGTTCCTGCAACTTACAAAACAGTTACAGAACAAATGTTGGTTAAAGAAGCATCTAGTAAACTTATTGCTGTACCAGCCGAGTATAAAACAGTTACAGAACAAGTGCTAATTAAAGAAGCATCTACAAAAATTGTAACTACACCAGCGGTTTATAAAACAGTTACAGAACAAGTATTAGACAAAGCTGCGTCTAGCAAAATTGTAACTATTCCTGCAACTTACAAAACAGTTACAGAAACCATTAAAGTAGCAGATGAAACTACAAAATGGGTAAAGAAAAAAACATCAGGTTGTTTGTCTGAAGATCCAGATGATTGTATTATTATGTGTTTAGAAACGGTACCAGCTCAGTACAAAAAAGTGTCTAAAGAAGTAATTGACCAACCTGCATCTACAAAAGAAATTACTATTCCTGCTGAATACAAGACTATTACAAAACAAGTTTTAGTTACTCCAGCTGCTGAACAAGTAATTGACATTCCTGCTGAATATAAAACAGTAACGAAAACAGTTTTAGCTTCTCCAGCTACCACTAAAAAAATAGATATTCCTGCTGAATATAAAACAGTAACGAAAACAGTAGTTGATCAACCAGCTGCTGTTAAAGAAACAACTATTCCTGCCGAATATCAAACTATTACTAAAAATGTACTCGTAAAAAAAGGTGGTTATAATGAGTGGAAAGAAATTTTATGTGGCGACAAAGTAACTTCATATACTATTTCTCAAATTCAACAAGCATTGTTAGATAGAGGTTATGATGTTGGTCCTGCTGGAGTAGATAATATTCTAGGAAAAGATACTAGACAAGCATTGATTAAATATCAACAAGATAATAACTTGCCAGTTGGAAACTTAAATATAGAAACGCTAAAAGCACTTGGCGTTAAATATTAAGCTTTTTTGGCATTAATTTTGAAACCGTATTGCTATATTCGTAATACGGTTTTTTTATTTTTTACTATGAAACAATTATTCTTTACACTAATTTCCATTCTTATACTCAGCACTTCTGTAGCACAAAATTTTGATGCTTCTCAATTTTATACCAAAGGCAGCTACGATGAAGTACATGAAATAGCCAATCAACAAAACAAAAAACTGATGGTTGTTTTTGGTGCAAAATGGTGTATTCCTTGTAAGAAACTAGAAAATGAAGTTTTCACCAATCAAGAAGTCAACCAATATCTACACGATAACTTTGTTGTATTAAAAGCTGATGTAGACTATTTTGAGTTTATGGATTTAGCAGAAGAACACAATGTAACTATCTATCCTACTACCATGATTTTTGATAGCAATGATAGTATTTTAGAACGATTTTCTGGTTTGCTAACAGTAGATGAATTGCTTAGCAAACTTATGATTATGAATATGAATTACGAAATTGAGCATCCGAATGATGTAGCTGAATCAACTGAAGATATAGACAACAATAATCAAGAACAGAATATAGAACAAGAAGAAATTATAGAGCACAATTCTATTTCTTCTGATGATATAAAAACCGATTCTAAAAAGAAAAAATGTAAAAAGAAGAAGTAATGTATTGAATCTATGTTGCTTAGTTTATATCAATTTGTGCTATAAAATTTTTACAACTCAAAGCTGGATTTTCAGTTTTCATAAAGTTTTCGCCCATTAAAAATCCTTTAAAACCTGCTTGGTATAAATTTTTAACTGTAGCAACTTCAGATAATCCACTTTCTGCAATTTTAATAAAATCGTTTTGTAGATAGTCCGACATTTTAATACTGTGTTCAATATCTACCTTAAATGTTTTTAAATTTCTGTTGTTGATGCCTATTAAATCAACATCAATATCAATTTTATCTAGCTCTTCAGTATCGTGTAACTCTAGCAATACTTCTAAACCTAATTGATGTGCAAGTGTAGTAAACGATTTAATTTCTTGCTTGGTTAAGATTGCTGCTATCAATAAAATAACATCTGCACCAATCGCTTTTGCTTCTACAATTTGATATTCATCTATCATGAATTCTTTACGCAAAATTGGAATGCTTACACTATCTCGTACCTCTAATATATCTTGATTTTGTCCACCAAAAAAAAATGAATCGGTTAAAATAGAACTTGCAATGGCTCCAGCTTGCTCATAACCAAGTACGACATCTAATGGCGTAACAACATCATTAATAATTCCTTTGCTTGGCGACTGTCGTTTAAATTCTGCAATAATTCCTATATTTTTATTAATAAACTGTTGCTTTAACGAATTAGTCGCTCTAGTAAAATATATTTCATTTTCTAACTTTTTAATAGATACCTTTTCTTTTGCAGTTAAAACTTCCTGCTTTTTATGTGCTACTATTTTATCTAATATATTCATTACAAACAGCTATTAAATTATTTAAACTTGCTTTTGCTTTTCCAGTTTCTAAACTATCTTTTGCAATATCAACGGCTTCTTGATATTTTAAATTTTTCACCAAAGCAATTGCTAGTGCAGCATTAGCTAACACTACTTCTTTTTGTGCTTCTGTAGCTTTATTGTTTAATATATTGGTGAATATTGTAGCATTACTTTTAAGCGTAGTACCACCATGAATACTTTTTTGAGTATGTTTTTTAAAGATTGCTCTATTGTATTTTTGAAACAGCGTTTTACTGCTTTTCTTCCAAATAATAGCATCGCCAGTTAATGAAATTTCATCGTAGCCATCTTTAGCGTGTACTATAGAAAAATTAGTAGCTGTTGTAGCCATTACTTGTTGGTATAAATTGCCAATTGTTGGATGATAAACACCAATGATTTGATGTTTTGGCTGAGAAGGATTAATTAGTGGTCCTAGTAGGTTGAAAACGGTTCTTACTTGTAGTGATTTTCTAATTGGAGCTACTGTTTTCATTGCAGGATGAAATAATGGTGCATGTAGAAAAGTAATATTTGCATTGTTTAGTTCTTCTTGCAAAATCTTTTTGTCGTTGGTAAAACGAATGCCTAACGCTTCTAACACATTAGACGAACCAGAAACAGAAGACACACCATAATTACCATGTTTTGTAACTGGAATTCCTGCACCAGCACAAACAAAACATGCTAGTGTAGAAATATTAAATGTATTCTTTCCATCACCACCAGTACCTACAATATCTAGTGTTTCGGTTTGTTTAAACTGAATTGGATTGGCTAAAGACAACATTGCTTTTCTAAAGCCAATTAACTCTTGACTACTTGGCATTCGCATATTATAAACAGAGAGTAATGCTGCAATCTGAGCTGTTTCAAATTGTCCGTTTGCTACACCAAGCATTAATTTTTCAGCATCTTTAGCATTGAGTTTTTTTCCTTGATATAATGTCTCTAAAAATGCTTTCATAAGCAACAAAGATAATAATATTAGTACATCACTTTTATGGAGTATTAAAAGGAAATAGAAATTTAATAGAGATACTTCGCTTCGCTCAGCATAGACGAATGAATGCTAATTTTACAATTTTCTATAAAATATTTGTCAAGTAAAAATACTAGACAAGACTTAATTTTAATACTCTAACCAATTTTTAATCATGGTTTTTCCTGATGGTGTCATGATGCTTTCTGGATGAAATTGTACGCCTCTTACATCATACAATTCGTGTTTTACTGCTTGTACAATATTATCATCATCAACTGCTGTAACAATTAATGGTGCTACTACATTTTTAATTGCCCATGAATGGTATCTTCCGCTATCAAAATTTTTGTCGATTCCATTAAATATATAATCGTCTTCTACTATAGTTGTATTTCTAACTTTACCATGCACCACCTCTCCTATGTTATAAAGCTCTGAACCAAAAACCTGACCAATTGCTTGATGACCTAAACACACACCTAATATTGGTTTTGTAGCAGCATATTTTTCTATTAATGGTAATAAGATGCCAGCTTCTTCTGGAATTCCTGGTCCTGGTGATAGTAAAATTTTATCGTACTGTGCTACAGCTTCTAATGAAATTTTATCATTTCTAAAAACATCAACGGTAACATTAAATTCTTCTATATAATGCACTAAATTATATACAAAAGAATCATAATTATCCAATACCAATACTTTCATTTTGTTAATGTGTTTATTATCAATCAAAGGTATAGAAAATTGCTTTTACTTAATGTTATGATTGTATTTAGCGTTACAAGCTATAAAATTATGCTTATATTTAGTGTATGAATAAAACCAAATCGACCATAATTGTTTTTATTTGGTATTTGATTGCTGCTATTTCTGCCTTTGTTTTATTTCAGTTTGTGCTACCACACACTACGCATATTTTATTGAAATCTTTTTTGGCTAATGTGCTAGCCACTTTTGTTATTTTTATTGGTAGTAGTATCTATAACAATTCTAGTATTTATGATGCCTATTGGAGTGTTGTTCCTCCAATTATTTTAATGTACTGGAACAATTTAGAGTATAGCAATTTTATATCATTCAAAAATAATATATTATTATTAGTTGTTTTATTTTGGTCGGTACGACTAACTTTAAACTGGCATTATGGTTGGAAAGGTTTACATGATGAAGACTGGCGTTATACTGAGTTGAGAAATCAAAATGGTAAGTGGTTTCCATTGGTTAACTTTTTTGGTATTCATTTATTTCCTACGGTATTAGTATTTGTTGCTTTAATTCCTTGCTATTATATTATTTCTGCATATCATATTAATATAGTTCCTTTATATATTATTGGTGTTTTAATTGCTATTGTTGGTATTTTATTTGAGTTAATTGCTGATATACAAAGTAAACGATTTAGAGCTACACACGCTAAAGATAAATTTATTACAACTGGACTTTGGCAATATTCTAGGCATCCGAATTACTTTGGAGAAATTTTATTTTGGCTAGGATTGTATGTGATGATGCTTGCTTGCGATATTCATCAATGGTATTTGGGTATTGGTAGTTTATTAATGTTTGGATTATTTTATTTCATTAGTATTCCGTTGATGGAAAAAAGAAATTTAGCAAAGAGAAAAAATTATCAGCAGTATATTGATGCTGTTTCTAAGTTATTTCCTTGGAAGAAAAATAGTTGAGAAGATAATTCTACTACAAACTCAATAAACCATTTTCTAAGTTGTAGATGTGTTTAAAGTTATTGTCTGCTAATAACTGTGCTGCTTGTTTGCTTCTTGCTCCACTTTGGCAAACTACTATATAATGTTGTTGCTTGTCTAAATCTTGTAGTTTGAATGGCAATAATGCTAGACTAATATTGAGTACATTGTCTTGTTGTAGTATTGGGTGTTCTCCTATTTGTCTTACATCTAAGATAGTGTAATCGTTGTTGTGTTGTAATGATTTAAATTCATCACTACTAATGTTTTTAATGCTGTTTTGTACTTCACAATTCTCTATTACTTCTTCTTGTAATGGATATTGTTTAATTATATCAATAATAGTATCATTTCTTTTGATATTAAATTGCTTGGACTCATTAGTTAGTGCATTATAAGTTAATAATTTATTAGATAATATATTACCAATTCCTAATATCATTTTAATAACTTCATTAGCTTGTAAACTACCAATAATATTTGGCAAAATGCCTATAACACCTAATTCATTACAATTGAGTTTGTTGGCTTTTGGAATTTCTGGAAAAAGACAACGATACGAAGCACTTTGTTGATAATTAAACACAGCAACTTGTCCGAAAAAAGCTTCTATTGCTCCGTAAACAAAAGGTTTATTACATTTTATACATGCATCGTTTACTAAATATCGTGTAGGAAAATTATCAGTGCAATCTACAATAATATCATATTTATTTATAATGTCAATTGCATTTTTAATAGATAATCGTTCTTTATAAGTTTCAATATTGACTAATGGATTTTGAGCATTTAGTCTGTCTTTTACTATTTGAACTTTAGCAAAACCAATATCATTTGTAGTGAATAGTACTTGTCTATGTAAATTGCTTTCTGAGACTATATCATCATCAATGATACCTATTGTACCAATACCAGCTGCTGTTAAATATTGTAGTACAGGACTTGCCAATGCTCCAGCACCAACTACTAAAATTTTAGCTTCGATTAATTTTTGTTGACCTTCAATGCCAACTTGTTTTAATATGGTTTGCTTTAAATATCTTTTTTCGTGAGCAGAATGTTTGCTATGCATCAATTGTCAATTTCACAAGGATCGTACTGCCTAAGGTTTGGATCATTTAAATTATAATCTAGTGTTTGTTTCCCATCATATTCTGCTGGAAAAAACTCAATTCTAGTATTATCTTGATTATCAGTTGCTCCTACAGCTGGACTAGAATTACCAAAACCTGTTATGATTAAACGGCTGCAATTAATTCCTTTTTCGGTTAAGTAGTAACCAACAATTGCTGCTCTTTGTAGACTCAATGAAAGATTTTCTTGCTCACTAGCTTCTGTAAAAACATGGCATTCTATCAACAGCTTAGTGACTAGTGGATTTTGCTTTAAATAATCAGCAATAAAATCTAGTGTTTCATCATTATTCTGTGTTACATCGTTAGCGTGTTCTTTAAATGTTAATGGCTGTGGTAAAATTAATCTGTCTTGACCTTTAGCAAATGAGATAAAAACAAATAAAGATAAGACAATAGACAAAAATAACTTTCGCATTTTTTTGAAATTTTGATGTTTACAAATATCTTAATTTCGTTTCCGATAATTTCTTAAAATTAATAAAAAAATGTTATTTATTCAGCTTACTTTTTCTATAACTATAAACAAAATAAATTAGTAGTCCGACTAACATCCAAACAATAAATCTTAGCCAATTAGCAACTCCAAGTGTAGACAGTAAATATGCACAACTTAAAAATCCGAGTACTGGAATTAAAGACCATTTGTTTTTAATAGTATATATGGTTATAATAACTGAAACCAATAAAAAAATCCAAAATGGTATTTGATGATGCCAAGTAGAAAATCCACCTTCAAAACTAAATGCACTGTTTATAAAATTAGGTTCGTATTTTACTAGAAATAGTGTAATTAAAATCCAAACAAGAATAATAAAATATCTTCCATTAATATATTTTACTTTAAACTTTGGTTTTAAATCATCACTTGGTTGATATTGATTATCTGCATCATTTTTGTTTAAAATTAAAACACCTCCACAAACTAAAACAAATGCAAAAAGTGTTCCGATACTACATAAATCAGTTACTAAATTTATATCTAAAAATAAAGAAGGAATACCTACAATTAAACCAGTTATAATAGTAGCATAAGATGGTGTTTTAAATCGTTTGTGAATAGTAGCAAATTTCTTAGGTAGTAAACCATCTCTACTCATACTCATCCAAATTCTTGGTTGACCAATTTGAAATACAAGCAATACACTTGCCGTAGCAATTAATGCACTAAATGCAATTAAACCACCCATCCAATTTAAACCAATTTCTGTAAAAGCATTGGCTAAAAATGCTTCGTTGTTGAGTTTGGTATAATGCACCATTCCTGTTAATACTAGTGCGACTAAAACATACAATACTGTTGCTATAATTAATGCATAAATCATACCTTTTGGTAAATCTTTTTGTGGATCTTTACATTCTTCTGCAGTAGTAGAAATAGCATCAAAACCAATATATGCAAAAAATACAGCAGATACACCTTTGATAACGCCACCGAAACCATTAGGAGCAAAAGGCGACCAGTTTTCTGGTTGAATATAAAATAATCCTATTAATATAATCACTATAATTACTAGTACTTTAAAAATAACCATTCCGTTTGCAAAGTTTTTAGATTCTTTAATTCCGATATATACCAACCAAGTAATTAATGCATTAATACAAAATGCCGGAATATTAATTATAAACGGAATACCAAATAGTTTTGGTGCTGATGCATATAATTCTGGCATATATTTTTGTGCTTCTAAGAAACTTGTAGTTAAGTACTGTGGTAAATGCACACCACAATCGGACAAAAATTTGACAAAGTTACCAGACCAAGCAATAGATACTGTTATATTTCCTATAGCATATTCTAAAATTAAATCCCAACCAATTATCCAAGCAATAATTTCGCCAAAAGTTGCATAAGCATAAGTATAAGCACTACCAGAAATTGGAATGCGAGAAGCAAACTCGGCATAACACAAAGCAGAAAAACCACAAGCTATGGCAATTCCAATAAACAATAAACTTACTGCTGGTCCGCCATCAAAACAAGCTTGACCAATAGTACTAAAAATACCAGCACCTACAATGGCTGCAATTCCTAGCATTGCTAAATCTCTTACTGTAAGATTTCTTTTTAATTCGCCTTCTGTACTAGCAGCATCTTTTAGTTTTGCTTCTTGTAATATAGAAGCAATATTTTTTGTTCTAAATAGAGATTTAAAATCCATGTTTTAAAAATAATACAATTTAGTAGATATTTTTATAAACAAGCTCCTTAGTTTTGTGTTATAATTGATTATATGGAATTTTTTATGGCATTTATTTTAATAGCATTACTACTTTTTATAGTAACCGATATTTATTTCTACAAAGTGATGATGCACTACATTGTATCAGACAATTTTAAATTATTATTTAGAATATTATTTTTTATTATTGCATCTATACCTTATATTACTCTAGCAGTTCTTTATTTTAAAGGTTATAGAGAATGGAGTGGTTGGACTAAGAATTTATTGATGGGAATTTCTGAAGCATATTTTTTGACTAAAATATTTATGCTTGTGTTTTTCCTTATTACAGATATTATATTTTTATTTCAGAAGTTATTTAGTAAACCTAATACTAATAATCTAAATGGTAATGGAATTACTCGATTACAGTTTTTTTACAAAGCGAGTTTGGTTGTAGGTACTACTGTTTTTGCTAGTACTATTTATGGAATTTTGCGTGGTGCTTATCATTTAAACATTACTAGAAATACTATTCGTTTAAAACAAATTCCATCAAATTCAAAAGGAATAAAATTAGCACATATTTCTGATATGCATTTAGGTAGTTTTGCTAATACCAATTTTATACAAAAACTAGTGGATACTATTAATAAAGAACAAGTAGATTTTTTATTATTTACTGGTGATTTGGTGAATGTTATTGCAAAGGAAGCATTTCCGTATAAAGAAATATTTAAAAATATCAAAACTAAATATGGTGTTTATTCTATTTATGGTAATCATGATTATGGTAATTATAAAGAATGGGACAATGAAGCTGATTTACTTCAGAACAATAAAGATTTTTTAAGTTTTCAGCAAAGTTTAGGTTGGCGTGTACTACAAAATGAACATGAAGTTTTAAATATTAACAATTTAAATATTGGACTAATTGGCGTTCATTATATTGGTAGCAGAGCTTATAATAAATCTTTGGGTGATTTACATCTTGCTACAAACAATATGCCTGCAACTGATGTAAAGTTACTACTAAGTCATGATCCATCGCATTGGGACATGGAAGTAAATAGCAAAGCACAATATCAAGATATAGATATTACCTTTTCTGGACATACTCATGGTTTTCAGTTTGGTGTAGAAATACCTTCTATGAATATTAAATGGTCACCATTTCAAGCATTGTACAAACAGTGGGCTGGTTGGTATCAAAAAGGTGAGCAATATTTAAATGTAAACAGAGGAATTGGTTTTATTGGTTATCCTGGAAGAATTGGTATGCCACCAGAATTATCTATCATTGAGATTAAAGGGAAATAAAAAAAGCGGACACACATTGCACGTATCCGCTTGACTTTAAAAGTCTAGAAACATAAAAACCCTACTGCAATAATACTATACAATAACGCTGGAAGGATTATCTTAAGTATATTTTTTGACTTTTAACTTTTTCTTAGAATTAAATTAACAAGATTGAAATGCAAACTGTGCCAACATGTGTTCCATCTCTAATTTAAAATTAGTGGACGCTATTGGCAAGCTATTAAAAATCTTACAATTTGGATTAATCGTAAGATTTCTCAACTGTAAATGTTGATTGATGAATTGCATTTCTAACTGCGGAAATATCTCTTTAAAAGTTAAAGCAATGTCCATTACAGATCTATTGCTATCTACTAGATTATAAATACCTGGAGTTAATTCCGTATCTACAATTCCAGTAATTACTTTTGCTGCTTTATCAACATGAATAAAAGAGCGTTCTTGTCGTCCATCTCCATGAATAGAAATCTTATTTAGAAAATTAGCATCAAAAGCAAACTTATTAATAACAGCATCGAAACGCATGGTTTGATTGAAGCCATACAAGTTGCCTAATCGTAGAATATAAGTTGGAAGTTTATCTAATAATCTTTCGGAAAAAGATTCGCCACGCATTTTAGAAATGCCATAATTTGTTCTTGGATTGAGTTTAGATTGTTCATCTAATAATTTATTTTTTGGCGATGAACCATAAACCGATACACTACTTATATGTATAAACTTTTTGATATTGCTTTCTTCTATGGCATAACTTAATTCTGCACTTCCCCAATGATTTACTTGCTCGTACATATGTGGATCTTGCTCTGCATATGGTGTAGAAATTTTTGCAGCAGCATGAATCAATACATCAATTCCATCTAGCGATTTTTTTAATTTCCTAGTATCTAAAATATCACCTTCAATAAATTTAATATTATCGCCACCAATACAAGTACACAAAAAGAAATTGTAGGCACCTTTGCTTAAGTTGTCATAAACAATAATTTCATCAACTGATTTCATTTGAACTAGTTTTTTAACTAATTCAGTTCCTAAATAACCTGCACCACCTGTTATTAATACTCTCATTATTTATATTTTTTATTTCTATTAAAATGATGAAACCAAGCCGAATTTATGCTATTTGCCAAATACGCTACTTTCATTTTTATTTGTTGTATTAAACTAAAATCATAACTACCTTTGGTATGAGTTGTTTTATAGTTGTAGGTACTCATTAAGTTACTACAATATTTTTCTATCAAAAATACAATATCATCAGATAAATTACCTTTCCACCTATCTAAATTTTCTGTATTAAATTGTTTATCTGTCTGAAATTTATCACCAAAAGAACTATTAAATACACCAACTTCTAACATTTCTTTTTCAAAGTTGATTTTTAAAAACTGACATATTTTTTTTATTTCTTGCTCTGGTTGAAGTACTACATCTTCGTAGCGAACCACCATTACATTTTCACTACCAATTTTTTGTTTGACTTTATCTATTTGTTGATATATAGTATTATATTTTATTATATAATTATATATGTTAAAATCATCTAAATTTAAGTGTTCAATATTTCTTTTTACTAATTCTGAATAAGCAGTTGCTCTTGGATCTCGAATAGTGAAAATTACTTTGCTATTTTTAAAATGATTTAAAATAGGTTGATAGTAATAACCATGAGCTGGTGTTTTTTCTCCAATGTATTGTATACTACTATCAATATTTCGTTCAATAACAAACTGCATAAAATCAGCAGCGTTTTTAGGTAAAGTACTTTGTTGTTCAATATCGCTTACTAATTGTTGCAATACAGGAAAGTATTGACTGCCTTTCCAACCAAAATTAACCAGTGGATATTTTTCTAAAATATAAGTAGCAAACTCTTTCGGTGTACTTATATGCGATGGAATATTTAAAGTATTACCTTTCCACAACCAAGGAAATGCATGTGTTTCTTGCGGAAATATTTGCACTGTACTATTTTTGTCAATCATTCGCAATACCAATGTAGTACCAGTTCTTCCAGCTCCAAAAACAAAAAGGTAATTCATATTATTTAATCAATTCGGTATGTAAACCACACTCAGTTTTATTTAAGCCAAACCACCTTGCCATTCTTTCATCTTGCATTAAAGACAAATCTATTTTTCTAGTACAAGGTTCACAACCAATACTAGTATAGCCATCATTTTCTAGCGGATGTTTAGGAATATTATGTTCTTTAATATAAGCATAAATCATAGGTTTTGTCCATTGCAACATCGGATGATAACGCATAGCTCCTTGTGGTGTTGCCTGCTCTTCTTTCATATTGGCTCTATTAGCGTTTTGGTCGGCTCTAACACCATTAATCCAAATATCGTGCGATTGCAAAATAGGTTCCATTGGTGCTACTTTATTTAAATGACAGCAAAAATCAGGATCAGAAGTAAATAACAATCTACCTGCATAATCTTTTTGCATATTTCTTGGTGTAGCAGACTTTACATCAATCACCTTAATATTAAATAAATTAGCAATTTCATCTTTATATTGAATGGTTTGCGGAAATAAATAGCCAGTATTTAAAAAATAAACAGGAATACTATTATCAATCTGAGCTAAAATATGCAACATAGGTAAGGAATGCGTTTGAAAAGAAGAACTTGCAAACATTGTTTTTCCTTGATCTTTATAAGATTTAATTTTTTGAGCTATTGCTGCTATGTACGCCAAATTATCCACAAAATAAAATTAAGGCATTGGAACTTTTACACCTTTTAAAGTGTATTATTAAATTATTAGTTGTTATTTTGTGATTTAAATGAAAAAATTATGAAGACTTTAAAATTGATGTTAATTGCTATAAGTGCAATGTTTTTATTGCCAAGTTGTTCTTATAATAATATTATAAGTCAAGACGAAACGGTAACCGAAGCTTGGGCAAATGTAGAAGCGGCTTATCAAAGAAGAGCCGATTTAATTAAAAACTTAGTGAACAGTGTTAAAGGTGCTAAAGATTTTGAACAGCAAACGCTAGTAGATGTAATTAATGCTAGAGCAAAGGCAACTTCAATTCAATTAACTGCCGATGATTTGACACCAGAGAATATGGCTAAATTTCAAGAAGCACAATCGCAATTAAGTGGTGCTTTAAGCAGATTATTAGTAACTGTAGAAAAATATCCTGACTTAAAAAGTACTGCTTTGTTTCAAGATTTAATGAATGAGCTAGAAAGAACTGAAAACAGAATCAATATTGCAAGAAGAGATTATAATAGTACTGTAAAAACTTATAATACCACAGTAAGAAAATTTCCATCTAACTTAACCGCAATGATTTTTGGTTTTGATACAAAAACTCCATTTAAAGCAGAAGCTGGTGCAGAAAAAGCTCCAGAAGTAGCATTTTAAATTATGGCAAACGCAAAACACTTTCTAACTGATGCAGAAAAAAATCGTATTACTGATGCTATAAAAATTGCAGAAAATAATACTACTGGAGAAATTCGTGTACATATAGAAAACCATTGTAATACAGCTACCATTGTAAGAGCTGAAGCTGTTTTTAACATGCTTAATATGCATCAAACAAAAAACAGAAATGGTGTTTTAATTTATATTGCAGTAAAAGATAAACAGTTTGCTATTGTTGGAGACGAAGCAATAGACCATAGCACACCTATTGATTATTGGACTGCTTTATGTAATGAATTAGCTGTTAATTTTAAAAATGGAAATTACGCCAATGGTATTGTGGCAATTGTAGAAAAAGTAGGCAAAGAATTACATCGTCATTTTCCTTTACTACATACTAATAATCCTGATGAATTGAGTAATGAAATTTCGTTTGATGAGAACTAGTACCATAAAACATATTATATTTTCATCAATACTATTAATTGCTTCAATTGCTAATGCACAACAGGCATTAAAAGATGATCCAAATATTCCAGAAGCACCTAATCCACCAAAACTAGTAAACGACTTAGCAGGCATGTTGAATGACTTTGATAAGTCAAGATTGGAAACGAAACTAGTAGATTATAATGATTCTACTTCTACGCAAATTGCCGTAGTAACTGTTGAAAGCATTGGAGATTACGCAATTGATGATTATGCAATTCGCTTAGGAAGAAAATGGGGAATTGGAAATAGTAAAAACAATGGTATTTTATTATTGATTGCCAAAAATGAAAGAAAAATAGATATAGAATTAGGTTATGGTATAGAATCATATATAACAGATGGCGATGCAAAACGCATTATAGATGATATTATAACACCAAACTTTAAAGCAGGTAATTATTATAATGGTATAGACGAAGCAACTAATGCTATGATTGGTTTGTTACAAGGTACTTATACATATGAGTCTACTCAAAACGGTGATTTTCCAATATTTCCAATACTTATTTTTATAGGCATATTTATACTATTTATTATTATAGCATCTAAATCTAAAGGTGGTGGCAGTGGTGGCGGTTATACTGGCAATCGTGGTGGTTGGACATGGACGACTACTGGTGGAAGTGGCTGGTCTGGTGGCGGCGGCGGTTCCTCTGGTGGTTTCGGCGGCTTTGGTGGTGGCAGTTTTGGTGGCGGTGGTGCTAGCGGTGGCTGGTAGAATTTTTATAGTTTTCTTATGTTGCTACTAATATTAAATTTTTAAAAGATTTATCTTGTACTTGTATTGTTTTTTTACTTTATAAATATTAATTCAATATATTAAACAAATAACAAGTGATAAACAAGCAAAACAAATCAGTAAATTCTTAAGTTTTATATTGCGTCATCAACCAGAAACAATAGGCATTGAACTAGACCAAAATGGTTGGGCTGATATTGATGAGTTGATTGAAAAATCAAATCTATACAATCACCAATACGGAATAAAAATTAATCGTGTGCTGTTAAATCATATTGTTGCTACAAATGCTAAGCAAAGGTTTGCAATAAATGAAACTAGTAATAAAATAAGAGCCAATCAAGGACATTCTATTGATATCAACTTAGGTTACATTAATCAAAAACCACCTGAAATACTTTACCATGGTACTAGCAAAAATACTGTTGATGCTATACTTAAAGATGGACTTAAAAAACAAAACAGACAACATGTTCATTTAAGTAAAGACATTGAAACAGCTATACAAGTGGGACAAAGGCATGGCAAACCGTTTGTGTTTATTGTACTTGCCGAAACAATGTATAATGACAATTACGCTTTTTATATTTCAGACAATGGTGTTTGGCTTACTGATTATGTACCTGTAAAATACTTAAAACCATACCAATAATTATATAAATTATTGTACTGTATTATTACAATTAAAAGTTATTGTCTACAATTTATTGATAAGAAATAAATTATATAAAATTTTATATAAATAATATCATTTATGACAAAAATTATTCTTAGGGAAAAAATATACACCGCTCATTTTATTCTTTATATTTGAGTATTGTATAAAAGTTTTGCTCAAGCTCTGTTCATTAACTGTCATTAACAATACAACAAACAAAATGATTAGACTAAAAAACATATTGACAATTTTATTTTTTAGCTTGATATTAGTTTTTTGTAGACAGACAAAAATTAAGCAAAAAAATAATAAAATAGAACAACAAAATCAGACTGAATATAAATATACCAAAGTAATTTCAGACTCTACAAACAAACTGACAAACAAAGTTGAAGACTTAGAAGTTAGTTATCACATTATTGGTTGTGCCTGTCCAAACTGGATAAGAACTAAAGACGAAGGAAGTACAGATACAACAAAAACTTTTAAAGACCTTTATTTTTACATTGAACCAGCAGACAGCACCTTAGAAATACCTATATATTTTGAACCATATAGACATAAAATTAAAATTACAGGACAATTTTATGAAAAAGAAGACTATCCTCGAGGTACAATTGAAATGGAAGAGCCAATGCCAAAAGCAAAAGTATTTAGATACACTAAGCTTAAAGTAATTGACAATCCAAATTTCAAACCAAACAGCAAAGTTGAAACATTAACTTTAGTCTACAATGCAACTTCGTGTCTTTGTGCTCAATGGAGTGAAATTCGTTTTAGCAATAACATAAACAAGAAAACAAATTATTGGTTAGAACCAGCCAATGAAAAATTAATTAATGCTGACACACTTTTCCATGGAGAAAATTTACCAATAATAATAAAAGTAACAGGACAACTAATATCAGAAAATGGGTTTCCAAAAAGAGAATTAGCAAAAGTTGGGCAAGACAAAGCAGGAAAAGTTTTTAGATACACAAAAATTGAAGTAATACAAAATGGTAAATAACACAGATAGCTATTCCACAAATAAGTAAAAAAACTTATTTCATGTTATTAATAGCTTTGTCAATGGTATATTTCAGTTTCTGAAAACACCAACTATTAAATAAATACAGTAGTTAATAATCTTGGTGCTTCATTCTCAAAAATTGATTCTTTTAACTTACTTTTGTAGCTTATGGAAAGAATTTGGTATAGAATCGAATCGCTTATTGTTTATCTTTGGGTTTCTCAAACAAAATATAAAATACACTCTCCTTTTTTGTTTGATATTGTTACTAAAGTTTTTGAAAAGAAAAACAAACCAGAATCAGCCGACAAAATTGAAGCTATAAGACAACAACTGCTTCAAAATGAAACAATTATTGAAGTAGAAGATTTTGGTGCAGGTTCTAAATCAATGAATAGTAACCAAAGAAAAATCAGTCAGATTACTAGAGTGAGTATAAAGAAAAAGAAGTATGCACATCTTATTTATCATTTAATAAAATATTTTAACTATAAAAATGTATTAGAGTTAGGAACTTCATTAGGCATTACAACTTCTTACATTGCTTCTGTAAATAATGATATTAAAGTTACTACAATAGAAGGCAGTAAAAGCATTGCCGAAATTGCTCAACAAAATTTCAATCAGCTACAACTCAATAATATAGAATTGGTAGTTGGCGAATTTGATAAAGTGCTTCACGATGTAGCTACAAAAAATGGTCCTTTCGATTTAATTTTTATCGATGGAAATCATAAAGAATTGCCTACAATTAATTACTTCGAAAAATTATTACCTTATACACACAACGATACTTTACTAGTGTTCGATGATATACATTGGACAGAAGAAATGGAAGAAGCATGGCAGTTCATCAAAAATCATCCTGCATCTACTATTACTATAGATATTTACCAAATGGGTTTTGTCTTTCTTCGAAAAGAAAATAAACAAAAGCTACACAAAGTAGTTTGGTATTAATTTGGTATATTGTTTGTAGTTAATTTCGTATGAAAAAAGCATTAATAACATATTCATTGCTATTGATAGCTTTAATTGGCTTTACTCAAACACCAAAAAAAGCAACACAACTGTATGACGATGCTATAGCATACGCTAAAAAAACACAGTATACTGAGGCAATTGCTACGCTACAACAAGCTATTAAAATATATCCAGCGTATTTAGATGCTAAAATTTTAATTGGCGAATTGTACTTTGCTCAACGAAAATATAACGAAGCAATACCTTATTTTGAAGCTGCAAAAACCGATGCTCAAACGGTTTATACTGATATTCAGCAGAACAGACTGTATTGGATGTTGGCAGACTGCTACTACTTAACAGAGCAACATGATAAAGCAATTGCTATTTCAAATTTATACTTGAAACAAAATAAAATTTCTGAGTTTGGCAAGCAGAAAGTAAACGACATTATTTCAAAAGCTTCGTTTTCTATTAGTGCCAAAAAAAATCCAGTAAGCTTTAATCCAATTAACCTTGGCGAAAATGTTAACTCTGCCGATGATGAATATTTTCCTGCATTAACGCCAGATGGAAGTGAACTCTTTTTTACTAGACGAATTTTCAATCAAGAAGACATTTATCACAGTCAGTATACTTCTAGTTGGTCGCCTGCCGAAATTCTGAGTAATCAAATTAATGATCCAACACATAACGATGGTTCTCAAAGTATTTCTGCCAATGGCAACTTGCTGTTTTTTACTACTTGCAACAGAAATAATGTTTTTGGTAGTTGTGATATTTTTTATTCGTACAATGATGGCAAAAACTGGACAACAGCAAAAGGCATCAATAAACCAATTAACACACCTTATTGGGATGCACAACCAAGTTTTGCTGCGAATGGAAATGCTATGTATTTTAGTAGCGACCGACCTGGTGGTTTTGGTGGAAGAGATATTTGGGTATCTTATTTAGATGACCAATTGCGTTGGAGCGAACCAAAAAATTTAGGTGCTGTCATTAATACACCACAAGACGACCAAACGCCTTTCATTCATCCAGATGGTGTTACACTTTACTTTGCGTCAAATGGTCATCAAGGTATGGGACAAAACGATTTGTTTATTACTACTCTTGAAAATGGACAGTGGACAATACCAAAAAATTTAGGTTATCCTATTAATACCGAAAAAGATGAAATGGGTTTGTTTGTTTCTACTGATGGTACTACTGCTTATTTTGCTAGTAACAGAGTTGGTGGTTTTGGCAAATTAGACATTTATAGTTTTGATTTGCCAAATGCTTACAAACCAAAGCCAACTACTTTTGTAAAAGTACAAGTATATGATGCCATTTCTAAACAAGCATTATTTGCAGATTATGCTTTGCTTGATTTAGCCAAAAACGAAACAGTGACTAGTGGAAAAACTAATGGCAATGGTAATTTTGTTGCTTGTTTAACTGCTAATAAAAACTACGCATTAACTGTACAAAAAGATAAATATTTATTTCACTCAGAGAATTTTTCATTCAGTTCTAGCAGTGCAGTAGAACCATATATTTTAAATGTTTACTTACAACCAATACAGAAAGATAATATTATACAATTAAATAATGTATTTTTTGATATAGATAAAGCAGAACTTAAAAGCACTTCTTTTCCTGAATTAGACAAAGTAGTAGCTTTGCTTAAAGAAAATCCGAATTTAAAAGTAGAAATTGGTGGACATACAGACAACACTGGTAATGCAGATTATAACTTATTATTATCTAAAAGAAGAGCCGAAAGTGTAGTACAATATTTAGTAGGAAAAGGTATTGCACTTAATAGATTAACTGCAAAAGGTTATGGTATGACAAAACCGCTAGTTGATAACACCAACGAACAAAACAAAGCTCAAAATCGTAGAACAGAATTAAAGATTTTGGAGTAGATTATAAAGTTGTCTTGTCCTAAAATAGGTTCACACCATTACAAGTAAAAGCGTGTAAAAAATGAAAAACGACAAGTTAATACCATAAAATGACATCAAACTTTATTTTTAGTAGCTTTACCATTCTAAATTTTAGTTTTGCTAAGTGCTATTATAAAAGGATTATTTTTTGGTTTAAGTATTAGTCTTTTAATTGGCCCAATCGTTTTTGCATTGCTAGAAACAACTATTGAAAAAGGTAGAAAGACAGGTTTTATTTTTGCCAGCGGCATTTGGTTTAGTGATATTATTTATATTATAATAGTCAATTTAATTTTTAAAACCTTTACTATTTCCACTTCTACAATGAAAATAGGTGGTATAATTGGTGGCTTTATTTTAGTTTTATTCGGCATAAGTGCTTGGTTTTCAAAAAGGAATACCAACAACAACTATCAACTTAATTTTAAAAAAATTGGACAAGCTTTTGCAAAAGGCATCAGTATTAACATCTTTAATCCGTTTGTATTTGTATTATGGCTAAGCATATATGGTATGTTGCTTGCATTAAATTATACACTTTTAGAAAAAGTTGCCTTTTACTTTGCTATGCTTTTAACAGTTGCTCTATTAGATTTATTCAAAATTCAATTAGCTAATATTCTTATAAAACAATTAACAACAAATAAGTTAGTATTAGTAAAAAAAGTGGCTGCAGTAATTTTAATTCTATTTGGAATAGTATTGATTGCTCGAGTTTGGTAAACAAATTCTACAAACAATCTACTTATAAATTACTAGTAAAAAGTAAATTTCAACAATCAGACTTGTAATAAAAATTCCGTTCTAAAAAACTTCAGAACGGAATCTAATATCATTGCGTATCTTAAATTAAAATACTACCACATTGTTGCTTTTTCTGCATCAGGCAAGTACATTTCATCTCCAGATTTCACATTAAATGCTTTATAAAATTCTGGTAAGTTTTTCAATACTACATTTACTCTATATTTTCCTGGTGAGTGTACATCAGAATATAATCTTTGTTTTAAAGCTTCAGGTCGGTAATGTCCTCTCCAAATTTGAGCGTAGTTAATAAAAAATCTTTGGTCTGGTGTAAATCCATCTATTGTAGTTATTTTTTTACCATCAATAGCTTTGTGTAATGCATTATAAGTAATCAACATTCCACCTAAGTCAGCAATATTTTCGCCAAGCGTTAATTCTCCATTTATAGGCACACTATCTATTGGATAGTAACCACTATATTGATCAATAAATATTTTTGTTTTCTTATCATAATTAGCTTGATCTGCTGCTGTCCACCAATTTTTTAAATTACCTTCTGCATCATATTGAGCACCTTGATCATCAAAACCATGTGTAATTTCATGACCTATTACCATACCAATTCCACCATAGTTTACAGCATCATCTCCATATTCAAAGAAAAAAGGTGGTTGCAATATTGCAGCAGGAAATACAATTTCATTCATCAACGGATTGTAATAAGCATTTACTGTTTGTGGTCCCATTCCCCATTCTGTTCTATCAATTGGCTTACCTAATTTATCAACGCCTCTTTGGTTTTCAAATTTTCTTACATTTAATATATTAGTTACATATGCATCTTGATTGATATTTAAGCCGTTATAACTTTTCCATTTATCTGGATAACCTACTTTTACATTTATAGCATTTAATTTGTTTAATGCTTGAGTTTTTGTGGTATCAGACATCCAATCTAATTGTTGAATTCTATCTGCTAAAGCTAGTTTTAAATTTTTAATTAAATCTGTAACTCTAGTTTTTGCATTTTCTGAAAAATATCTTTTCACATATTCTTGTCCAACGATATCTCTTAAATAAGTATTGGTATTGTCTATCACTGTTTTCCATCTTGGTTGTTTTTCTTGCTGACCAAAAAGTGTTTTATTATAAAAGTTAAATTTAGCATCTTCTAAATCTGAATTTAAATAACTAGACAAACCACTTACTAAATGAAAATATTGATAATCTTTCCATTCCTCTAAAGGAATAGCCGTTAACAAACTATCAAATACTTGCATATGTCTAGTTTGCTCTAGCACAAATTCTTTCTGATTATTTATATGTAATTCATTAAAATAAGTTTTCCAATTATAATTTGGATAAGTTTTTTCTAATGCTTCCAATGAAAATTTATTATACACTCTTTCTGGGTCTCTTTGCTCTACTCTACTTAAAGCAGCATTGGCTAACAGTTTCTCTATTTTTAAAACTGTTTGTGCTTTTTCTTTAGCATTGCTTTGATTGGTATTTTTAAACACCGACTCAATATACTGTTCGTACTTCTTTAATATATTAACTGAGTTAGAGTCTGTTCTAAAATAATAATCTTTATCTGGTAAACCCAAACCATACTGTACTAAGTAAACAATATATTCATCAGATTTTTTAGCATCTTGACCAACATAATATGCTAAAGGAGTTGCAATATCCATCGTTTGAAATTCTCCCATTACTTTTACCAATTGCTGTGTAGTGCTTACACTATTTAACTCATCAATTAATGGTTGAATTGGTTGTAACCCTTGCTGGTTAATTTTATCCGTATTCAATCCAGCAATATAAAAGTCTTTCAATTTTTGTTCATTACTTCCCATTTTCGGATTGCTAGTTTTAGCTTCTTCCATAATCGTTTTGATAGCATTTCTACTTTCTTCATCTAAAATATGAAACGCACCATAACTCGATTTATCATTAGGAATTGGATTTTCTGCTATCCATTTTGAGTTAACATACTCAAAAAAGTCATCTTGTGGTCTAATATCCGAACTCAATTCTAACGGATTAATAGGTTTCACTTTAGCCAAATCAGCAACTTCAGTTACAGATATTGGCGTGTTCTCAGTTTTTTCTGCTCCTTTCTTTTTCTTTTTACATGGTACGGCATTAATAACATTAGTTAAAATAAGCATAGCACATAATATTGAAACTATTTTTTTCATTATCTTTAAATTTTACGAGGTCAAAAGTAATCAATCATTTTTTAAAAGAAACGCTGTTATGGTTAAAAAGTTCAAAGAAAAGTACGGTGATGTTGCAATAATCACTGGTGCATCAAGTGGTATTGGTAAGGAATTTGCTTATCAAATTGCTGCTAAAGGTTTAGATTTAATTCTTATTGCTAGAAGAAAAGAAGAGTTAGAAAAAATAAAAAACGACCTTGTAAAATCGTTTAGTGTTAATGTTGAAGTATTGTCTATAGACTTAACACAAGATGGTTTTCAAAACGAAATTCTTGAATTTATAAAAGATAAAAATATAGGTTTATTGGTAAACAATGCTGGCATGAATTGCGAAGGTCATTTTTATAGAGGTAGTTTACCACGCAATATCAATATGATAAAATTGAATGTAGAAGCTCCTTTTATTTTAGCTTATGAAGTTGGAAAAATACTAACTAAACAAAAAAGAGGTGGTATAATTTTTACTTCATCTGTAAGTGCCTTTAACGCACATCCATACTTATCTCATTATGCTGCTACCAAAGCTTATATTTTGTCTTTAGCAGAAAGTTTGAACTACGAATTTAAAGGCAAAAATGTAGATGTATTGGCATTGTGTCCTGGAATGACAAAATCGGAAATGACTAAAGGCATGAAAGAAGGACCAATGTTAATGGAAGCAAAACCAGTAGTTGAAATAGCATTAAACAGTTTAGGCAAAGAAGCTTTTGTAGTACCAGGCATGATTAACAAAACACAAGTATTTTTAAATACTAGAATCTTAAATCGTAACTTATCTAAAAATTTAATGGGCAATATGCTCAAAAAAATATTGCCTGGCGTAAAGTAAGTTTTTAAAACTAAACCCAATTAAAATCTATAGCAGAAATGTCATCTTGGCATTGTCTACTACTTTGGCATTCAACTTGATTTATCCTAAGTAAAATTTAAATAATTATGACAACAGGTACAATAAATGTTTCCGTAGAAAATATTTTTCCGCTGATAAAAAAGTTCTTATACAGCGACCACGAAATCTTTTTAAGAGAATTAGTAAGTAATGCCACCGATGCTACATTAAAGCTAAAACACCTTTGTAATATAGGCGAAGCGAAAGTAGAATATGGCAATCCAATCATAGAAATAAAAATTGACAAAGACAAAAAACAACTACACATTATAGACCAAGGTATTGGTATGACTGCCGAAGAAGTTCAGAAATACATTAACGAAGTGGCTTTTTCTGGTGCAGAAGAATTTTTAAACAAATACAAAGATGCTGACAAAGATGCAGGAATTATTGGTCATTTTGGTTTAGGATTTTATTCTGCGTTTATGGTTGCCAACAAAGTAGAAATTATTACCAAAAGTTATAAAGACGAACCAGCAGTACATTGGTCGTGCGATGGTAGTCCAAATTTCACACTAGAACCAAGTGATAAAACCGACAGAGGAACAGAAATTATCTTACACATTAACGACGATTCTTTAGAGTTTTTAGAAGAAGGTAGAATTCGTGCTTTATTGATGAAGTACAATAAATTCATGCCAATTCCAATTAAGTTTGGTTCAAAAGAAATTAATGATCCAACACACGAGCCACAAACTATTACAGACGAAGAAGGAAAAGAAACGAAAGAAGAACACAGAAAAATTACAGTTGATGATATTATCAATAATCCAAATCCAGCATGGACAAAAACTCCATCTGAACTAACAGACGAAGATTACAAAGGATTTTATCATGAGTTATATCCAATGTTGTTTGAAGAACCATTGTTTCATATTCATCTCAACATCGATTATCCATTTAATTTAACTGGAATTTTATATTTTCCTAAATTATCTAATAATCTACAAATTCAAAAAGATAAAATACAATTATATCAAAATCAAGTATTTATTACAGATAATGTAGAAGGCATTGTTCCAGACTTTTTAACTATGCTAAAAGGTGTTATCGACTCACCAGATATTCCTTTAAATGTTTCTCGTTCTTATTTACAAGCAGATGGCAATGTCAAAAAAATATCATCATACATTACTAGAAAAGTAGCTGATAAACTGCAAGAGCTGTTTAACAAAGATAGAGCAGATTTTGAAAGCAAGTGGAATGATATTAAAGTAGTGATTGAATATGGTATGCTTACAGAAGACAAGTTTTTTGAAAAAGCACAAAAATTCAATTTATTTCCTACGGTAGATAATCAGTACTTTACACTAGACGAATTAAAAGAAAAAACCAAAGCACTACAAACTGATAAAGACGACAACTTGGTTTTATTATACGCATCTGATAAAGAGAAACAACACAGTTATATTGAAACAGCGAAAGCAAAAGCATACGAAGTACTGTTGTTAGACTCTCCTATTATCACACATTTAATTCAGAAATTAGAAAGCGAAAACGAAAAATTGAGTTTCGTAAGAGTTGATGCCGACCATATTGATAATCTAATTAAAAAAACAGACGAAAAAATTATCAAGCTGAGCGAAGAAGAGCAAAAACAACTAGAAGAAAGCATAAAAAACACACTCAACAATACAAGTTATACAATACAAATTGAAGGTTTAGATAGCGATGCTGTTCCGTTTATGATTACACAAGCTGAGTTTATGCGTAGAATGAAAGACATGCAAGCAACTGGTGGTGGTAATATGTTTATGGGAAATATGCCAGATATGTTTAACTTAATTGTCAATGCCAATCATCCGTTGATAGAAAAAATTATTACGACAAAAGATGAAGCAGCTCAAAAACAAATTATTGGTCAGAGTATCGATTTAGCAAAACTATCACAAGGACTGTTAAAAGGTGAAGCATTAACCAACTTCATTAAAAGAAGCTACAATTTGATTTAGTAAATTAGTTATTCGTCATTAATTCATTTGAAGTCAGAAGGTTTTGTTCTAGTAGATTAACTCGTTGTGTATTTATCTACCTACGAAAACAGGAATCTAAATCTTGTTGTATGATAGATTCCGTTATAAAACAAGCGTCTAGCAATCTAAAAATCTAGACTCTTGTTTCTATAAATCTAGCAATCTCTTTACTATTTTTCACAATTAAAATTATTGTATAGCAATAGACTTCTTTAACTTTGTTGAAAATTGAATCATGAAAAAAACACTATTTTCTTTTATAACTATTCTACTAATATTCTCAGCTTGTAAGCAAGAAACTGCAATTGAGTATAAAAAAACTGTCGATGTTAAATTCAGTAATCTGCAAAAAAACAATCCAAAAATAAATGGTATTATGCTGTTTCATAACATCTCTGAAAATGAGTTAACCGTAAAAGATTTAATTTTAACACTTAGAATTGATGGCAAACCGATTGGCACTATCAAAGAAAAAGAATATAAAGCAGTAAAACCAAATACAGAGTTTAGCATTCCGTTTAAATACAATTTTGAAAAAAATGAAATTGTAGCAGAAAACCAAGTTCCAGCAGATGTTTATTTAGTAGAATTAGAAGGCGACTTAACCATGATTGCAAAAGATGGCAAGGAATTTGTTATACCTATTCAATATAAAGAAGCAATCGACTATCATGATAAACAAGCCGAGAAAGATGAAAAAAAGGCAAGTAAGAAAGAAATGAAGAAAGCTAAGAAAGAATTAAAAAAAGCAGAAAAAGAAGCAGCGCAATCAGCTAATGAAGAATAAATTAAACATATTATTTGCAACACTATTAGTATTAATTAGCACACTTGCATTCACTGGTAATGATGATAAAAAATCTAATAAAAAACAAGATAATGATATTGCCATTGAAGTACAAGATGAACAAATTAACAAAGAACCCTATTTAGTAGAAACCAAAGATTTTAAAATTCAGGATTTCTCATTATCTACTATCGACTTAGGTATTACTTGCGTTATTTTTAATCCGTATAAAGTAAAAGTAAAAGTTACCGAAATTGTAATTGATGTTTTTGTAGAAGACAAATTGCTAGGTACAATTTTCGACGATGCTGAAATTATTCCAGTCACCAAGCAATCTAATTTTGATTTACCAGTAAAAATTTCAGTTAAAACAGGTGCTACACTAAGCAAATTTTCTAGCACTTTTTGGAAACTTGCTACAGGCAAACAAGTACGAGTAGATTACAAAGGTTATGTAAAAGTAAAAGCATTAGGTTTTATTCCAGTTAAAGTAAAAATTAACCAAACAGAATATTTTGATAAATCTGACATATTGTAAGTTAAAATATTATTTATTATAATTTAACATTTATTGCAATCTTGATTTTTTAGTTAGCTTTTGCCTGTCTAACGAAAGGTAGATATCAAGATAAAAGGTAAAAGACGCTTATTACTTAATACACTTGTATTATCTTTCAGAAATAGTATTCTATACTGACATTTATTATAAATGTAACTTCTATCACACAAAATAATTTGGTAAAACCCTATCTTAGCACAAAATTGCATCATGTTTAAAACACTAACATCAATTGCCAAATGCGAATGTCCAAAATGCAAATCACAAAATTTGTTTAAGAATACAAATCCGTACAATTTTAATGACATTGATAAAATGTACGATTACTGTCCGAAATGCAATTTTGATGTACGCAATGAAACAGGTTTTTATTGGTTTTCAATGTATGTAAGCTATGCCTTGAGTGTTGGTTTTTGCTTGATTAATTTTGTAATAGCAGGACTAATTTTTGGTTTCTTTGAAAAAATGGAAATCTATCTTATTGCCAACGCAATTATACTATTATTACTATTACCATTTATTTTCAGATGGTCGAGAATCATCAGTATTTACCTTACCATGAAAATGGACAAGTATTGATAGACCTAATTATTTAGCATTGTAGTAGATTGGTTTAAATATTAGCTTCGCTTAACTCTATTAAATCCAGAAATAAAAACAAAAAAGTTGCTACACTATAAATCTTATTTCTAACCATCTCACCACTCCAAAAACAAATCTTCGTAAACATCTATAGCTTTTGATGTATAATTTGTAAGACCTACTTTTATAGTGTAGTGAGCTTCTAGCCATCGCCATTGTTCTAAGTTGCGTGCTATTTCTTTTGCACTTGGTGGCAATTTAGCAATAGCTAATAATGTTGCTGTAGTATATGCATACAAACCAATATGCTTATAATTATAATTTGCTGTTCGACTAAAATCAATTGCAATATTATTTTTAATATCTACTTTTACTATATTTTTATTATCAATATTTTTTTTGTCTGATATTTTTTTTGCTTGTGTAAAAATCTGATGTTCATTATCAAATATTGCAATTAATTCTTCTATTTGTTGTGGTTGTATAAATGGTTCATCACCTTGAATATTAATTACAAAGTCGTAAGCATCATTTAATTGCTCTACAACAGCGGCACATCGTTCTGTGCCATTTTTTATTTCAGTAGATGTCATTATTACTTTTGCACCAAAACTTAAAGCTAATTGTGCTATAAATTTGTTGTCAGTAGCTATAACAATATCATCAATACCACGCACCTGCTCTACTTGATTAAAAACGCGTTCTACCATAGTTTTTCCTGCAATATTGGCTAAAGGTTTTCCAGGAAATCTGCTAGAAGCAAATCGTACAGGTATAATGGCTAAAATTTTCAATTAGCTTACTTTTCTTACTTTTAAAGAATAACCACTAATACCTATTACTTTAATTGGTGCCTCTTTTAAAATAAATTCAGCTTCGGTAATGGCATCGTAAATATCTTCGCCAATAACAACTTTTCCTGCTGGTCTTAAATCGGTATATGCTGTACCAATACTACCAATTAGGTTTTCGCTATGCGTTTGGTTAATGGTATAACCTTCGGTAGCTTTCTGTTCTGACTGTAACACCATTTTATTAAATAAAGGAAAATTAAATATATTTCCACCAAGCCATGTTAACAGTATAAAACCAAATACTAGTGTTAAACTTACTCTAAACAGAGCTTTACTAATCACACTCATCGCATTTCCTGGAATATCAAAATTTAAATTGCCAAATAAACTGAGCGTTAATCCACCAATTACAAAAATAATTCCGAGTACACCAGCAATGCCAAAACCTGGAATGACAAAAATTTCTAAAGCAATGAGTATTAATCCAATTACAAAAATGGCAATTTCCCAATTGGCTGCTAATCCTTCTAAATACAAAGGTGCGAAATACAAGACTGCTCCTAAAATTGCTATGGCTAAAGGAAAACCAATGCCTGGTGCTTTTAATTCAAACCAAATGCCACCAATTATCATCATAATTAAAATACTGTTGATGAATGGACTCAACAAAAAGTTAATTAATTTATCTAGTGTGGTTACTTTATGTACAGTTACTTTAGCATCTGGCATTCCTAAAAAATCTTTTACTGTTTGAATATCGTTGGCTTTGCCTTCGCAGTAACCAAATTGTATCGCTTCGGTTGTAGTAAAAGTTAATATTTTTCCAGTATCATTTATTCCTTCAACTGATAAATCTTCATCTACCATAGCTTCTGCAATTTTTGGATCTCTGCCATTGGTTTCCGCAGTAGAACGCATCAAACCACGCATATATGATTGGTATTTATCTGCTACTTTCTCTCCATTTTGATCTACCACAGTTGCAGCACCAATGTTAGCACCGTCACTCATATAAATACTATCGCAAGAAATAGAAATTAATGCACCAGCCGAAGCTGCATTGTTGTTAATCCAAACTACAGTTTTTAATTTGGTGTTTAATAAAGTTGTTCTAATTTCGTCAGCAGCATCTAATAATCCACCATAAGTATCTAATTCTAATAAAAAAACATCGGCTTTTTGTTGTTCGGCATCTTTTATTGCTCTATTAATTAATCTAACAGCACCTTTATCAATTTCTTGCTTTAATTGCAGTTGATAAATATTAGGTACGCTTTTTGCATAACCACTTATTGCAATTGTAATGAACAAAAATAAAATAGCCGATTTAATGTATTGCATATGCACTTTATGTTGAAAAATGATTAATAATTATAACGAAAACAAAATGAAATTAGTTCCATCAAATGTAAAAATAATGAAATATAACTTTTTATTCCTATTTACTTTTTTAATTGCCAATATTGGATTTAGTCAATCTAATAAAACCTATACTGTACAATTAGGCAATACCATGTATAGTATTGCTAAGCAATTTAATGTTTCGGTAGATGCTTTGTCTAAAGCCAACAACAATTTAAAAGCAGAAGATTTAAAATTAGGACAAGAATTAATTATTCCTACTGAAAAAAAAGCAGACAAGAAAATAGAGCATAAAACACCATCAAAAAACGAGCATGTAGTTCAAGCTAAAGAAACACTTTATAGCATTAGTAAGCAACACAATATTAGTGTAGATGATTTAAAGAAATGGAATAGTTTATCGGACAATAATATTACTATTGGTGATACTTTGATTATTGGTTCAAAGAAGACAATAAGTAATAAAAAAGCGGATGTTATTTTAAGTGATGAACCAAGCAAAAAACAACTGGAAGTAATTACTACAGATAGTGCAATTGTAGTTCCAAAACATCCTTTGTTTGATAATTATCAACAGCAAACAACAGACAAAGAGATAGATAAGGAAGAAGTAACTATAGCCATGATGACGACAACTAATCCTGCTATGAAATATGCCTATTACGCTTTGCACAGAACTGCACCAGTAGGTACTATTTTAAAAATCACGAATCTAGCCAATGGTAAAGTTAGCTATGCCAAAGTACTAGGAATATTACCAGATATAGACGAAAACAAAAATATAGCTGCTAGAATTTCATTAGGTGTTGTAAATCAATTAAAAACAGGTAGCGGAAAAGCGTATGTTAAAATTGAATACGCAAAGCAGTAGTTTTATTTTATTGTTAGAATTAGAATAATGACAAAAATCATTTTTTTATTGACTAGAAATGGTGCATCTTTGTAAAAAATGAAGCATTAGTGCAACATTATAAGGTTGTAACCATATCGCACAAAAACACTAAAGTCAATCGTCTAAAAGATTATCTTATTACAGACGAAGATGAAAGTGATTACCCTATTAGTAAACTTAGTTTATTAAAAGATAGCTTTGATTTAGATGAACTATTCTATTTAAATACTTGCAACAGAGTTACTTTCTTTTTTACTTCTAAAGAAAAAGTAGACAATCATTTCTTAAGAAAATTATTCTTGTTTATCAATCCAAATTTAAATAAAGATTTAATTGATTTACACATTTCTAAAGCAATGGTTTACGAAGGCAAAGATGCTATTGAACACATTTTTGCGGTAGTATCTTCACTAGAGTCTTTGGTAATTGGCGAAAGAGAAATTATTGGTCAGTTTAAACAAGCGTATGCCAATAGCAAGCAATACAATTTAAGTGGCGATAGTATTAGACTTGCAATAGAACAAGCTATAGTTTTTGCGAAAAAAATCCACACTGAAACTAAAATTGGAGAAAAACCTATTTCCGTAGTTTCTTTAGCATTTAGGTCTTTATTAGAAAATAATATTCCAAGCACAGCTAATTTACTAATTATTGGTGCTGGACAAACCAATAATCTAATGGCAAATTTGCTAGTTAAATTTGGTTTTGAGAATGTATCTGTTTACAATAGAACACTACACAAAGCAGAAGATTTAGCATCTCGATTTAAAAATGGCAAAGCATATAGCTTAGAACAATTGCCTAATCATCAAGAAGCGTTTGATGTAATTATTTCGTGTACTGGTGCAAGCTATGATGTTTTAAATCATTCTATTTTTAATAAAATTTATCATAATAATAAATTAGTAATTGTCGATTTAGCAATTCCGCAAGATATTGATACAGCAATTACTGATTTAGAAACTGTAAAATATATTGATGTAGCTTCTTTAGAAACTAAAGCAAAAGAAAATTTACAGTTTAGAAAAAATGAAACCTACAAAGCAGAAGCATTGCTAGAAGATTTTATTAATGTATTTAATGAACTCTTTAAAGAAAGAAAATTAGAATTGGCATTGTCTGAAATTCCTAATGAAGTAAAAAACATTAAAGAAACAGCTTTAACCAAAGCGTTTAAAAAAGAAGTGGCAACACTTGATGATAATGCAAAATTAGTTTTAGAAAGCGTAATGCAATACATGGAAGAAAAATATATTGCATTGCCATTTAAAGTATCTAAAGAAAGCATATTAAACAGTTCTAAATATTAAAACAATGACAAAAGGTATCAGTACACCTATTATCATTGGTACTCGTGGTAGCCAACTCGCATTATGGCAAGCAAATTTTACTAAGCAAGTTTTAGAACAGAACAATTATTTGGTTGAATTAAAAATCATTCAAACCAAAGGCGATACTTCTCAGCAATGGAATACAAGTTTTGAAAAATTAGAAGGCAAAGGTTTTTTTACTAAAGAGCTAGAAGATGCTTTGCTAAATAGCGAGATTGATTTAGCAGTGCATTCTTGTAAAGATGTGCCAACACAACAACCAACAGGACTAAGTATTACTGCTTACTCAAAAAGAGCCAATCCGTTTGATGTATTGCTCATCAACAAAAATAAAGTAGATACTACACAATTTTTACAATTACAACAAAATGCAATTGTAGGAACTTCTAGTGCTAGAAGAAAAACACAATTACTATCGTATAGAAACGATATTGAAATTAAAGACATAAGAGGAAATGTACCTACACGAATTGACAAATTAAGAAAAGGTGAATTTGATGCTATCATATTGGCTCAAGCTGGCATTGAACGACTGGAAATTAATTTAAACGAATTTGAAGTAATTGTACTTGATGCACCATTATTTATTCCTGCACCAGCACAAGGTGTTTTGGCTTATCAAATTAGAGAAAATGATAAGGAATTAGCAAGTATTTGTAGTATATTAAACGATACCAATAGTAGCAATTTAGCATTATTAGAAAGAAAAGTATTAGCAGATTTTGAAGGTGGTTGCCAAATGCCATTAGGTGCTTACGCTACGACAAACAATGGCGTAACCAAACTTTGGATAGCACAAGCCAAACAATGGAATAGTTTTCCTAGTAGAATATGTATTGAAAATCCAAGTTTAGATTATAATTACAAACATATATTCAACAATACTGCAAATACTATTTTTATTTCTAGAGATTTAGATGCTGATAGTTATTTAAAACAATCATTACAAGATAGCATTATTGGCAAAAGTTTAATCGATTTTAAAGCAGTCGATTTTTCATTTAACAACACTTACGATTGGTTATTCTTTTGCAGTAAAAGAGCTGTCGATTTTTTCTTTACTACAGTAGATAAAAATCATATGTCTACTACAAAAATTGCGGCACTTGGAAAAGCAACTGCATTTCATTTGCAACAAAAAAATATCAATGTAGATTTTATTGGTGACAGTATTGGTGCAACAAGTGCTGAAAAATTTGCTAGCATAACTAAAGGAAAAGTAGCATTTCCTATGGCAAATAATTCTTCTATGAGTGTACAAAAAGCACTAGCCAATTTCAATCATATACAAACAGAAAATATTATTGTATATAGTAATCAACCAATACAAAACATAGCACAACAACACGAAAACATATTGGTATTTACTAGTCCAATGAATGCAGAAAACTATTTCAGTCAATTTCAGCTACTAGAAAATCAACAAGTAATAGCCATTGGCAAAGCTACCTCAACTGCATTACAACAATTAAACATTACGCATACTGTTTCGCAAACACCGTATGAATACAGCATTGTAGATGAAATCAATCAGTTAAGTATTATAAAACCAATATAATTTACTAATAGTTACACTGTTTTCTTTTATAAAACTTAATTATCTTAGAGGAAAGCTGTTATTTAATTTCTAAAAACAAATGCTATGAATAATCATTTAGAAGAGTTAGATAATTATTTAGACAACCATTATATACATCGTAGTAATTGGTTAAGAGCTGCTGTGCTTGGAGCAAATGATGGAATTTTATCTACTTCAAGTATTGCTATTGGTGTAGCTGCTGCAAGTGATTTAAGAACGCCTATTGTTTTGGCAACTTTAGCTGGACTTGTGGCTGGTGCTTTATCTATGGCTGCTGGTGAGTATGTTTCTGTAAGTTCTCAAACAGATATTGAAAATGCAGATATTGAAAGAGAAAAAATAGAATTAAGAGAAAGTCCAGAATTAGAATTGCAGCGTTTAGCAAAAATTTATGAAGAAAGAGGTCTAAAAAAAGAAACTGCACTTATTGTTGCCAAAGAGCTTACCGAAAAAAATGTTTTAGCTGCTCATATTAGAGATGAGTTAGGTATTAATGAAATAAATCAAGCAAAACCAGCACAAGCTGCCTTGGCTTCTGCTGCTTCATTTTTATTCGGAGGCATACTACCACTTGTAGTTACACTGTTTTTACCTGTATTTAATATGGAGTATTATTTATATAGTTTTTCTATTGTTTTTTTAATTGTTTTAGGTGCATTGGCGGCTAAAGTTGGTGGCTCTAGCATTGGTAAAGCAATTGCACGAATAACATTTTGGGGAACAATTACTATGGGATTAACTGCTTTAGTTGGTCATCTATTTCATTTAAACATTTAATTCTTTTACATCTATCTCTGTGTTATCATCATACAATTGTCTAGTCATTGCTTCATTACCATTAAATAATACTTTCACCACATCTGCTTTATTTGGTCGCCTAATAATCATTAATAACAACAAGGCAATAGCAATACCAAATAGTTTATCATTTCCATCTAAATAAAACAACATAATATTTGTAAAACATGCACCTTCTAAAATTGCCATTTGTATTATCATAGCTGTTCTATAAGTCGCCAACTTGGTAGACAAATCAACATTATTATTTTGACTAGTTTTCAAATAATTAAAAAACATAATTCTTGAAGTCAAAATTGCAATTAATGCCAAACCAATACCTACATATAAAAACAAATTACTATTATCTAGTGGCATATTTCCTGTTGTTCTTAAATATTTAAGAATTGCAATTATAACAAATGCACCTAAACAAAGTGCAATATGTATTTGTTGTATCACCTTAAAATATGCTTTAACTGTAGTTTTCATAGGATAAAATAAATTCAATTATCAAAAATATACAACTATTTGTAGAAATCTACCGACTTTATATTAAATTTGATTTTGATAATGAAGTATAAAATAATATTAGTACTAGCAACAGCATTGCTTATTTTTTCTTGTAAGAAAGAAACGGAGACCTTTGTAGTTGATTATGCTTATGAATACTTTCCAAATGATTCTGGACATTATGTTATCTATAAAGTAGATTCTGTTACTTATAACAACTTTTACAATCCAGTTTTGGTTACACAACATTCGTTTTATTTGAAAGAAGTTATAGAGTCTCATTTTATTGATAATTTAGGAAGAAATGCAGATAGAATAGAACGATATACTAAACAAAATATAAATGATAGTTGGTCTTTAGATAGAATTTGGTATCAGGTTTTAGATGAAACTGCTGCTGAGCGAGTAGAAGAAAATTTGCGATATATAAAATTGGTTTTTCCACCATACTTAGGACAAAAATGGCAAGGCAATAAATATATAGAAACACCATTACCTTATATAGATTCGTCATTTTATTCGCCTTGGACTTACGAAATTATTGAAACTGGTGGCTCATTTACCAATTCGTTAGGCACTACTTTTAATGATGTAGTTACTGTTTTGCAAGAAGATGATTCTACAGCAATTAACTATACTTATTCCTTAGAAAAATATGCTAAAAATGTTGGTATGGTATACAAAGAGTTGTGGTCGGTCGTAGCACAAAGCAATCCGAATATTACTGTACCTTGGATACAAAGAGCTCAAAAAGGTTTCTATATTAAAATGGAAGCCATTGAAAGTGGAACAGAATAAGTTATCTACTATACTAAATTAGAGTTTTTTCCTCACTACATTATATTTCACTCAAAATGGAAAATAGTCTAGTATCCTGTTATGTATTTAGAAGTAAAATAAAGGAAAAATCGTCATTCTCAACCTGTCTGCCGACAGGCAGGCTTGATTGGGAATCTTTTTTACAACAGATTGCTGTTTCCACAGCAATGACGCTGGAGATTCCTGACCTGCCTGCGGTAGGCAGGTAAATTTCTTCGTCATACTACGAATGACGCCCAAATGGACAACAAGTTCTAGTATCTATATTATACTTCTAAACTTTAACTCTTGTTTGGCTTGTTCTACCCAATTGTCTTTGGCAATTCTTCCAGGAAAAAATTCTATTGCATGATTTACTTTAATAATATCTTCATCATTAAAGTTGGCAATTTGTTCTAGCGTAAAAATTCCTATTAAATTCAATCGTTTTTCTACATTAGCACCAATGCCATTAATTACAGTTAAGTCATCTTTATCTTCTATTGTAGCAAAGCCAATTCTATCAAAATTAATAACTGTATTTTTTGCTTTTATACGGTCTAACTCATCATCTGGAATAGAAATTATTTTTTCTTTTTTAGTTAAAAGTTGATGGTCGTCTTTATTTTTAAACGATAACTCCTCTTCTAATTCAATAATATAAGATTTTAACTGCTTTACTTGCTTAGTTAACTCTTCATACTTTGTATTAACAAGCTCATTTAAATGCAATTCATTGTCTTTGTTAATAGATTTTAGCTGTTTCTCTAAATTGCAGTTTTCCTTTTCTAGTGCAAAAACCTTGTGTTTCATTGCTTGAGCATCATTACTAGGCAACAAAAAATTAGCTTTCATTTTTTTCAATTCTTCGTGTTCTGCCTTAAGTTCTTTATAAGAATCTTTTTTAGAATTGCTTCTGCTATTAAAATACCAAGCAGTAATAATTACGCCCAATAAAGCACTTGCTATTGGTATAATTATCCACATTATTACATTAAATTGTTCCATATTCTAAACAAATTGTTGATAACCTAGGCAAGTTATTAAATAAAATGTTAAAAAACAAAATAAAATGAGATTAAAATTATTTATTTATTTTTGTGCTGATGTCATCACAATTGTTGTTAAACAATACACAAATTCACTTAATGCTTCAACGATTAAGTAGAGAAGTTTTAGAAAACTATTTAAATGAAGAAATTTTTTTAATTGGCATTCAACCTCGTGGTATTTTATTATCAGAAAAAATATATACTATACTACAGTCTATTAGCAAAAATAAAGTATATCATGGTAGTATTGATGACACTTTTCATAGAGATGATTTTAGACGAGGAAAAATTGTAACAGCAAATACTACGAATATCTCTTTTGAAATTGAAGATAAAAAAATCATATTAGTAGATGATGTATTATATACAGGAAGAACTGTAAGAGCTGCAATGGGTGCTTTATTAATGTATGGTAGACCTAAAAAAATTGAGTTGCTTACTTTAATCGACAGAAGATTTAAAAGAGAGTTACCTATTCAACCAGACTATGTTGGACAGTCGGTAGATACTATTGAAAATATACAAGTTAAAGTTGACTGGAATAATAAAAATAATAAAGTTGTATTTGTAAATTAAAAATATGGGACAGTTAAGTACAAAACATTTAATAGCCATTGAACCACTACAAACCAATGATATTGAATTGATATTAGATACTGCTGTTAACTTTAAGGAAGTAATTAACCGACCAATAAAAAAAGTACCTACACTAAGAGATATTACTATTGCCAATCTGTTTTTTGAAAATTCTACTAGAACAAAAATTTCATTTGAGTTGGCTCAAAAACGACTTAGTGCTGATGTGGTTAACTTTGCATCGTCATCATCGTCGGTTAAAAAAGGCGAAACGCTTTTAGATACGGTCAACAATATTTTAGCCATGAAAGTAGATATGTTGGTCATGCGACATCCAAGTCCTGGTGCTTGTTATTTTCTAGCAGATAAAATTGATGCCGTTATCTTAAATGCTGGCGATGGTACTCACGAACATCCTACGCAAGCGTTGTTAGATGCCTTTTCTATTAGAGAAAAATTAGGCACTTTAAAAGGCAAGAAAATTGCTATCATTGGTGATGTTATGCACAGTAGAGTAGCACTATCTAATATTTATTGTCTACAAAAATTAGGTGCAGAAGTTACGCTTTGTTCGCCACCAACATTGTTGCCAAAAAATATAGCAGAACTTGGCGTTAATATTTCTTACAATATTGATGAAACGCTGGCGTGGTGTGATGTAGCTAACATTTTGAGAATTCAATTAGAACGACAACAAACACAATACTTTCCTTCTTTAAGAGAATATGCTATGTACTTTGGTGTAAACAAAACAAGGTTAGACAAACTAAAAAAAGAAATTGTAATAATGCATCCAGGACCAATTAACAGAGGTGTAGAGATTACCAGTGATGTTGCTGATTCTCATCATTCTATTATACTACATCAAGTAGAAAATGGTGTTGCAGTTCGCATGGCTTGTATGTACTTGTTGGCAAATACTACTGCTTAATAATTTTAGCACTACTTTCGTTTAGTTGTACAATATATATACCTTTTGCTAAACTAACATTACTTGTATTTAATGTCAATTGGTTCTCTCCTGCTTGAAGATTTACAGCTTGTTGAAATATTAGTTTTCCTTCTAAATTATATATATTAATTATATCATTTTTAGATACAGCACTATAATATTTTAATTGCACATCGTTATTACTAATAATATTTGGATATATATATAATTTACTATTTTTATTTAATACTTCATTCTTATTAATAGCAATACTTGTAGTAAGTGTTCTACTAATAGTCTTAGTATTGGCTACTATCGTTAAATTATAAATTCCATTTTTAAGATTTGGTATTTCCTTAATTTGATAACACTGTTCTTGTTGATTAAATATCATTGGTATAGTAATAGACGACTCATAAACAACATCAGTAAATTCGTCCATATTTCTATTAAGTATTGCTTCTACTTGTATCTCTTTATAGTTAGCATTAAAATTATTTGCATATATTTTTAAACTGTTTAAATCTGTATTGGTAGCATAATTTTGATTGAATGCTAATGATAAAGCTGCTTCATTTCCATCAACAAATAAGGCAGTTACTGCTTGATTAAATTCTAGCGTATAATTGGTATTTTCATTTAAGTCAGATAAGTCTATGCTATGAAATAAATTGATATAAGAATCAGTGGCTAAATCTTGTTGTATTGTTTTTATTAATTGATTATTATTATATATTTTTATATTTAAATTATTATAATTTCCAATTAATTGCAACTGTGTTTGACGATTTACTGTTATAGGAAGTGTTTTTGTTTTAAGTAAGTTATAATTACTAGCAATAGCATCTCTTTGATATGATTTATTGGTAGGAACACTTGCTTGATTAGCTTTTCGCAACACAGGATTTTGAGTACAATATTGTATCTGTTCATACACTTCGTCCCAAGTTTCAGACGACAACAACACATCTACATGATTTAAAAAAGAGTTTGTACTTGGTGGTCGTTCAGAGACTTCAGTAGCACCAGGTCTAAAAGCAGAATAGTACGAAACTAATCCATCTGTATATTTATTATTATCATAATTTGGATATTGATATGCAGAAGGAATAGGAATAATTTTACTCACTCCACCTAATAGCGTAAAACCAGCAGTCATTAAACCACCAGCAATAACACCTAATCCAGGAATATCAAAACACAAAGGTCTATATTGTTCATAAAAAACTACTTTAGCAATATCATCTGGAATATTTGGTGGGAAACGCATGATATTATTAAAACCCCAAGCACCAAAACATCTAAATTTTTCAGGTCGATTTTCTGCACTATTATCCATCATTGGTCTAACAACACCAGTCATATAAGCTGTTTGCAATTGGTAAGTACCTTTACCTCTAAAAATTTCGCCAACAATTGGTATGTTTTCTGTTACTAATTTTATTAGTGGATTAGCAATAAAATCACCTAATGCTGCACCATAAAAAGGAGAAGATAGCGTAATAACACCACTTACAGAATCGGCAATTCCAGAATTGTACAAAGCAAATTCCATATCTAAACCACCTTTACTATGACAAACTGCAATTACATTATTGGTATTAAAATGCTCGCAAGTAGCACGAATCATATCGGCAATTACGGCACCATTTTCTTGCATTAAGCCACTTCTAGTATGAAAAAAGAAAGCCGTATTATAACCAGCATTATAGCATTTTTGATACCACTGATTTTTTGCCATAAACCAAGAATAACCATTATCAAACCAACCATGTACAAATACTATTACTGGCTGATTTGGACTAGCATTTGGTGGTGTTGCTCCAAACAATACATTGTTAAGTTTAGCTTTAGCATCGCCACAATCGTAGTTGGCTGGTGCTGGCAAATTTTGAGTAGTTATAGTAACTGCCTTGGTAGGTAGCAATACACTACAAAATAAAAGAAAGTAAAAGTGCTTCATTAATCTAATATAAGAAATTAATTAAGATTTTACAATTGCGTATTTATTTTTTTGAACAAAATTAATATTAATTTAAAAAATTGTATTAATCATTTGTTTAAATCAAAATTTTAATTTAACTTTATACTACTAATATTTTTTATGAATACCAACGAAACAGAAATATTAATTAAAGAAACTGCTAGAAAAATTTTTCACGAAAAAGGATTTGCAGCAACTAAGACTAGAGATATTGCAAAAGCTGCTAATATTAATTTGGCTTTGGTTAATTACTATTTTAGAAGTAAAAAGAAACTGTACGATATTATTATGTTAGAGTCGATACAGCATATTTTAAATGGTGTATTGCCTATTTTGAATGACAAACATACCAGCATAGAAGAAAAATTAGAGCAATTTGTAATACATTATACCGATTTATTGATTGAAAATCCAGATGTTCCAACTTTTATTTTAAATGAAATAAGGCAAAATCCAGAAGAATTAATTAAAAAGATTGGCGTTTTTAAACAAATAAAAAAATCATATTTATTGGAACAGTTTAAACAAGAAGTAAATTATAAAATTAATCCAATTCATATTGGTATAAACACAATGGCTTTTATAGCATTTCCGTTTATAGCAATGCCATTAATTAAAAATGTCTTTCAATTGCCTGATGTTCAATACAACTCTATCTTAAAAGAAAGAAAAAAATTAATACCAATTTGGTTAAAAAGTATTTCTTATAATGAATAAACCTAAAAAATGAAACGAATACTATTCTATTTATTAGTATTATTAACTTTTTATAGTAATGCACAAAATTTAACTACTATTACTATTGAAGAATGTTATGCTTGGTCAAAAGAAAATTATCCATTAATTGAACAACTAAAGTTAATTGAAGAAGCCAAAATATATAATTTATCTAATGCAACAAAAGCATTTTTGCCACAAATTAATATTCAAGCACAAGCAAGCTATCAGTCAGAAGTTACCTCATTACCAATTCAATTACCCAATATAGAAATTCCATCATTAAATAAAGACCAATATAAAATTTATGCAGATCTTTTTATTCCACTTAGTAATGCCAAAATTATAAAAAACACCAAAGAACAAATTAATGCAAATGCCGCTATTAATGCTCAACAATTAGAAGTTAATTTGTATGAATTAAAAAATAGAATAAATCAAATTTATTTCGGAATTATATTAATAGATGAGTACAGTAAACAATTGCAATTACTTTATGCTGATTATGATAGTACACTTAGCAAAACAGAAGCTGCAATAGAAAATGGCACAGCAATACCTACTAATGCTAATTTAATAAAAGCAGAACTCATTAATACACAACAAAAAATAGCAGAAAATAAAGCTCAAAAAAATGCTTACATTAATATATTAGCAATATTAACAGGAAAAAATATTGGTATGCTTACAACACTTACTATTCCTAAAACAACGCTACCAATTAACAACAATCAAAGACCAGAACTACATTTATTTGAACGCCAACAATTGTCAAATGAGCTTCAATACAAGCAAATCAACAATAAATTAATTCCTCAATTTGGTGTATTTTTTCAAGGTGGATATGGAAGACCTGCTTTAAATTTCTTAAAAAATGATTTTTCGCCTTATTATATTGGTGGACTAAAAATGAATTGGAATATTGGTCAACTATATACTATAAAAAAAGATAAAAAAATAATTACTATTAATCAACAGAATATTCAATCTCAACAAAAAGTTTTTGAACTCAATAATAGCATTCAATTAAAACAACAAGATGCTACAATTGCTAAATATCAATCTTTTATAGAAAATGACAAGCAATTAATTGAACTTAGAGAGGCAATAAAAACAACCGCCAATATTCAGTTAGACAATGGTTTAATTTCTGCTTTAGATTATATTAATTATGTTAATGCAGCAAGTAAAGCCAAGCTCGATTTAGTTTTACATCAAACAGAATTACTTATGGCAATTTATCAATACAATTATATTTCAGGAAATTAAATTTCATCACCAATGAATAAATATCATATTATCATCATTATTTTTATTCTAAGTTTAAATGCTTGTAAAAGAAACGAGAAAGACTTTGATGCTTCTGGTTCTTTTGAAGCTGTAGAAAGAATTATTAGTGCAGAAGCTACTGGAAAAATTCTATCATTAAACATAGAAGAAGGAAGTACACTACAAGCCAACGATACTATTGGTAAAATTGATGTAACCAACTTGCAACTACAAGCCAATCAAATAGAAGCTACTATCAATGCAATTAACGATAAAACAACTACGGCTGCACCTCAAATTGAAATACTAAATGCACAAATCAATACCCAAAAAAGTCAAATTGCAACACTCGAACAACAATTAACTGTTTTAAATAAAGAAGTTCTCCGATTTCAAAATTTAGTTAATGCCAATGCAGCACCTAAAAAACAATTAGATGACTTAGTTGGACAACAAGAAGTTTTACAAAAACAAATTCAGACAGCCAAGAAACAAATTAGCGTGTTAAATGCTCAAATTCAAGCAGCACAACAAACTGCAGGCATTCAAAACAAAGCAATACTGAGTGAGAAAAATCCTGGTGAAAAAAAATTAGACATTATTAAAAATCAAATATCTGATGGAACTATTATAAATGAATTTAAAGGAACAGTTTTAACTCAATATGCTTATAGCGGTGAATTTACAACTGTAGGAAAACCACTCTACAAAATTGCCGATTTATCTACAATTATTTTAAGAGTTTATGTAACAGGCAATCAATTAGCAAAAATAAAACTCAACGATACTGTAGAAGTACTTACTGACGATGGCAACAATGGGTTCAACTCAACAAAAGGTATTATTACTTGGATTAGCAATAAAGCTGAGTTTACGCCAAAAACCATTCAAACAAAAGAAGATAGAGCCAATATGGTTTATGCTGTAAAAATAAAGGTGCAAAATAATGGTGCTTACAAAATTGGAATGTACGGCGAAATAAAATTCATTAATAATGACTGATGTTTTAGTTGAAAATATAAGTAAAACATATCCTAAACTAAAACATAAAGCTTTAGATAATATTAATTTAGAAATTGAAAAAGGAGCACTTTTTGGATTGATTGGTCCAGATGGTGCAGGTAAAACTACACTCTTTAGAATTTTAACTACTTTATTGTTACCAGATGAAGGTCGTGCTACTGTAAATAACTTCGATGTAGTAAACGAATATAAAGCCATTAGAAAAAGAGTTGGTTATATGCCTGGAAAATTTTCTTTGTATCAAGACATGAGTGTATCTGAAAATCTACACTTTTTTGCTACTATTTTTAATACCAGTATTCAACAAAACTATAATTTAATCAAATCTATATACGAACAATTAGAACCTTTTAAAGATAGATTAGCTGGACAATTATCTGGTGGAATGAAACAAAAATTAGCATTGTGTTGTGCATTAATTCACAGACCAACGGTTTTGTTCTTAGATGAACCTACAACTGGTGTAGATACTGTTTCGAGAAAAGAATTTTGGGAAATGCTTAAACATCTAAAAACGGAAGGCATTACTATTCTTGTTTCAACACCTTATATGGATGAAGCTAATTTGTGCGAAAAAATTGCTTTAATACAAGATGGTAAAATAATGTCGGTTAATACACCACAACAAATTATTAAAGACTATAAACATCAATTATATGCCATAAAAGCTAATGATATGAGTCGGCTTTTAAATTTATTAAGAGCCAACAAACAAATTCAAACAGTATATTCATTTGGAGAATTTCATCACATTTCATTTAAAGAACACAACAATAATAATATACAGGTTTTAACCAATACCTTACAACAAAACCAGTTAGAAAATATTATTATAAATCCAATATCACCAACTATAGAAGATTGTTTTATTCAACAAATGTCAAACAGTTCAAATGGCAATTAATACCAACGATATTGTAATTCAAACAAAAAATCTTACTAAAAAGTTTGGTGATTTTACTGCTGTAGATAATATTACATTTAATGTATATAAAGGTGAAATATTTGGTTTTTTAGGTGCTAATGGTGCAGGAAAAACTACGGCAATGCGTATGTTGTGTGGTTTGTCAATTCCTACATCAGGTGATGCTATAATTGCAGGTTATGACATATATAAAAATACTGAAAAAATAAAAGCCAATATAGGATATATGAGTCAAAAGTTTTCTTTATATGAAGACTTAACCGTAAAAGAAAATATTATTTTTTTTGGTGGAATATATGGTCTAAATGATAATAAATTAAAAGCAAAGAGCAATGAATTAATAGAAAAACTGGAGCTAACATCGCAATCCAATAAATTAGTAGCATCATTGCCATTAGGTTGGAAACAAAAATTGGCTTTTTCAGTTGCTATTATACACGAACCAAGTATTGTATTTTTAGATGAACCAACTGGTGGCGTTGATCCAATTACAAGAAGACAGTTTTGGGATTTAATATACGATGCTGTTTCAAAAGGAATTACGGTTTTTGTAACAACACATTATATGGATGAAGCTGAATATTGTAATCGTATTTCAATGATGGTAGATGGACAAATTGCTGCTTTAGATACTCCAAGTAATTTAAAAAAAGAATTTAATGTACAAACTATGGACGATGTTTTTTATCAATTAGCAAGAGTTGCCAAAAGAAGTTAAAAAGTGAAAGCTATCAACTAACAGCCAACAAAAAAGAAAACGAAGATGCAACAATTCAAAACTTTCATCATTAAAGAATTTTATCATGTGTTTAGAGATAGTAAAACACTTTTAATGTTGTTTGGTTTACCTATTGCTCAAATTGTTCTCTTTGGATTTGCACTAACGAATGAAATCAAAAACTCTGAAATTGCTATTTGCGACTACGCTAACGACTATACTTCTAATGAAATTATAGACAAAATAGCTCACTCTAATTATTTTGATGTTACAACTATACTACACAATCAAAATCAAATTGAAGATGAATTTAAAAAAGGACATATAAAATTAGTTATTGTATTTCCTAATGAGTTTAGCAATCATTTATATCACGAAGGTAAAGCCAATATTCAAATCATTGCAGATGCATCAGACCCAAATACGGCTACTACAACCTCAACTTATATTCAATATATCATACAAGATTACATCAGTAGTATTAATAAAGATAATATTTCACCAATACTTATTAATGTAGCAATTAGAATGCTATACAATCCAGAATTAAAAAGTGCTATGAATTTCGTTCCTGGTGTTATTGCATTAGTGCTATTACTGGTGTGTGTTTTAATGACTTCCGTATCTATTGTAAAAGAAAAAGAATTAGGCACTATGGAAATTTTACTCGTTTCACCAATGAATCCAATAATTGTAATTATATCAAAAGTAATTCCTTATTTCTTCTTATCGCTAATAAATTTAACTATAATATTACTAATGAGTATTTTTTTATTAGACTTGCCAATAAATGGAAGTATATTATTATTATATATAGAAAGTAGCATAATGATATTATGTGCCTTATCATTAGGATTGTTGATTTCTAACAGTACCGATTCTCAACAAGCAGCAATGCTTATTTCATTAATGGCAATGCTAATTCCAACTATTATGTTTACCGGATTTTTGTTTCCATTAGAAAATATGCCATTACCACTTAGAATTATATCCAACTTTATTCCATCAAAATGGTATTATATCATTGTAAAATCTATTATGATAAAAGGATTGGGTTTTGGTGCCATTTGGAAAGAAACTTTAATATTAGTTGGTATGACATTAATAATGTTAGCCATTAGTTTTAAAAAATTTAAAATTAGGTTAGCATGAGAACACTACGATTTTTACTAATTAAAGAATTTAAACAAATATTTAGAAATAAAAATTTGCTACCTATGATGTTTCTAATGCCAATCATTCAGTTATTAATATTGCCATTAGCTGCCGATTTTGATATTAAAAATATTAATATAGCAATAGTAGATCACGATCGTTCTGATTATGCACAAAGCTTAATAAAAAAAATTACAGCATCTGATTATTTTAAACTAGTTGCTTATGAAATTAATTACGCCAACGCTTTTAAACTAATAGAACAAGATAAAGCTGATTTAATCCTAGAAATTCCAACTCATTTTGAACAAAATTTAATTAAAGAAGGAAATCAAGAATTATTTTTAGCAATCAATTCAATTAATGGTGTTAAAGCAAGTATTGGCGGCTCTTATGCTAGTGCTATTATTAAAGATTTTAATTATGCTCTTGCTACTACTTTATATAGTGTAAACAATCAAAATAAATTATCTAACATATCTGTAAATATAATTAATTGGTTTAATCCTTATTTAAATTATCAAATATTTATGGTACCAGGAATACTCGTAATTTTAGTTACCATGATTGGTGCTTATATGTGCAGTTTAAATATTGTAAAAGAAAAAGAAATTGGCACAATAGAACAAATTAATGTAACACCAATTAAAAAGTATATTTATATATTAGGAAAACTAATACCTTTCTGGATAATTGGCATCTTTGTTTTTACACTTGGATTTTTTATAGTCGGAATGTTAGTTTACAAAATAACACCTATTGGAAATATTTTATTATTATATATCTTTTTAGCTATCTATTTAGTAGCAATGCTTGGCTTTGGTTTATTGATATCTACCTATACAGATACTCAACAACAAGCAATGTCTATTGCTTTTTTCTTTATGATGATTTTTATATTAATGAGTGGACTATATACTCCAATTAACGCTATGCCAAATTGGGCAAAAGTAATTGCATATTCTAATCCTGTAACTTATTTTATAGAAGTAATGCGCATGGTCGTATTAAAAGGAAGCACACTAAAAAACATTAGTACACATATTTATATTATGATAGCTTTTGCAATATTCTTTAATTCTTGGGCAATTATCAATTATAGAAAAACAAATTAAGTTTTAATATTTTTTATTCTAGTAATTTTATTTTTTCACAAAATATATTAACTTAACACTATATAAAATAATATGAGTGTTCAACAGTTAGATTACGATTTTGTAATTATTGGAAGTGGTTTTGGTGGTTCTGTTTCTGCATTGCGACTTTCTGAAAAAGGATATAAAGTACTAGTAATTGAAAAAGGCAAATGGTTTAATAAACCAGAAGATTTTCCTAAAACTAATTGGAATCTTCGCAAATGGATGTGGATGCCAAAATTAGGAATGCAAGGTTTATTTAAATTAAGCTTTTTTAGACATGTTGCTGTGTTAAGTGGCGTTGGTGTTGGTGGTGGTTCTTTAGTTTATGCAAACACACTACCTGTTCCTAAATCAGAATTTTACAATAGTGGACATTGGAATGGCTTGAACGATTGGGAAAACGATTTAAAACCTTACTACACTTTAGCTAAAAAAATGTTGGGTGCAGAAAAACATCCTTATGTAAGACGAAGCGATAGAGTAATGCAAGAGTTAGCTGCTCGAATTGGCAGAGCTGATGCTTATGAACAAACTGATGTTGCTGTTTATTTTGGCAAGCAAGATGTTACTGTTCCAGATCCATATTTCGATGGAAAAGGTCCTGATAGAACTGGTTGTATTCAATGTGGTGGTTGTATGTTGGGTTGTCAGTACAATGCTAAAAACACACTCGATAAAAACTACTTGTACTTAGCACAACAATTGGGTTGCAAAATCATAGCAGAATCTGAAGTGTTTGATGTAATTCCTATGAATGAAGATGGAAGTACAGGTTATACTATAAAATATAAAGAATCATTAAATATTTTTTCATCTAAAAAGAAAAGTGTAACCACTAAAGGCGTTATTTTTTCTGGTGGCGTTTTAGGTACTATGAATTTAATGTTGAAACTACAGCAAACATCTTTACCTAATTTAAGCAACAAATTAGGCAGTGGTATTCGTACCAATTCAGAAAGTTTAATAGGTGTTACTACATTTAACAAGAAAACTAGTTTTTCTGAAGGTATTGCTATTGGTTCTATTATTAATATAGATGAACATCGACACATAGAACCAGTTAAATATTCTGAAGGTTCTGGTTTTTGGAGAATTTTTATGGCACCAATGGTTCAAGGAAAAAATATATTAATTCGTTTTTTTAATATGATTTTAGATTTCATCAAACATCCTATCAATAATTTAAAAGTTATTTTTGTAGATGATTGGAGCAAGCGAACACATATTTTATTGTATATGGAAAGCATCGATTCTACACTAAGTTTTAAGAAAAATATTTTTGGTGGATTAAAATCTAACTTAGACACTGGTCCAGCACCAACTGCTTTCAATCCAAAGGCACAAGAATTAGCCAAAGAAGTAGAGCAAATTATTGATGGAAAAGCAATGGTAATGAGTTCAGAAACTTTATTGGGTATTCCTACAACTGCACATATTCTAGGTGGTGCTTGTATGGGAAAAGATAGCAATAGTGGCGTAATTGATAAAAACAATTTAGTATTTGGCTATAAAAATATGTTGGTTTGCGATGGTAGTATGATTTCTGCAAATCCAGGTGTAAATCCAAGTTTAAGTATTACAGCAATTTCAGAACATGCTATGGCACATTTTCCAAACAAAACAGAGAATGAAAATTTCAATAATTAATAAAATATGAATATAATTTTCATAATAATATATATACTTTGGTTTGCATCAGAATTTGCATTAAGCAGATTACTTCGTTCTAAAAATCAAGATACAGAAAATACAGATAAATATACTTTGCAACTTATTTGGGCAGGAATAATCACAGGCAATTCTATAGCAGGTTATATTAGCACTGCATATTATCTACCAACTTCAATGAATGAAAACATAAGATACATTGGATTATTAATTATAATTATTGGTTGTATTATTAGATTCTATGCTATCTATTCTCTAGGTGTACAATTTACAGTCGATGTAAATATTCGCAATCAACATGAACTTAATAACAAAGGAATTTATAAATATTTTAGGCATCCATCTTATACTGCATCTCTTTTATCTTTTATTGGATTTGGAATTTCATTAAATAACTGGTTATCTTTAATTATAATAACTATTATAATTATTATTGTTTTTCAAATAAGGATTAAAGTAGAAGAAAAAGCATTGATTGGTAAATTTGGCAACGATTATATCAACTATAAAAAAGAAACATTTGGTTTAATTCCTTTTATTTTATAATGACTTTCTGTGCTGTCAGAAGTTTCCTTCTGACATTAAAAACAAATAACTCAATGACTAATGACTACAAAAAATAACCAATGACTAAACAATTATGAAAAATATATTTACACTATTATTCTTATTACTTGTTGGCAATATTCATGCTCAACAATACGGACAGTTTCAATTTGAAAACAGAGTTAGAAACTATATTGTCTATCTTCCTAAAAACTTCTCTCCTAATGAAAATCTACCACTAGTAATTAATATGCATGGTTTCACTCAAAATGGTGGTTTTCAGATGAATTATACCAAATACAATGCATTAGCAGATACAGCAAGGTGTATTGTGGTGTATCCAAACGGAATTGATGCGAGATGGAATTCTGGTACTTTTTTCTTTATTGAATCTGATGTAAATGATGTTGGATTTTTAAGCGAACTCATCGACCGAATGCACTTGCTATACAATATCAATCTAGAAAAAGTATATGCTACTGGATATTCTGCTGGTGGTTTTATGAGTTACAAACTAGCTTGCGATGCTACGAATCGTTTTGCGGCTATTGCACCATTAGTAGCTTCAATGATATATGATAATATTGAAACCTGTGTTCCTGCAAGAGCTTTTCCTTTAATTGCTTGTAATGGTTCAGCAGATCCAATTACACCATACAATGGCATACCTTTAAATTTTCCAGGAATTGATAGCATCAAATCATTTTGGCAAATAACCAATAATTGTAATAATAATGTAATTATCGACACATTACCCAATACCAATACTACTGATGGAAGTAGAGCAGTACGATATACTTATACTGACTGTAATGATAATGTAACTACTTCGTTTTATAAAATGATTAGTGGTGGACATACTTGGGCTGGTGCAGATAATGTGTTCTTGGGTATTTTAGGAAAAACCAATCAAGATATTAGTTGGACAAAAGAGAGTTGGAATTTCTTTCAACAAAATAAAATTCCTAGTAGCGTACAATGTAGTCAACCTATTATTGTTGATGTAGAAAAAAATATAAATAATTATACTATCAATTGGACATTAATTGAAAATGTAGATAACTATAGAATTGCTATAATAGACTCATCAGATAATATAACATTTTTAGAAAGCACTAGCAATAGTGTAGATATTACTTTAGATACCAATAATTCATATAAATTTGCAGTAGCAAGTATTTGTAGTAGTGGATTTGTTAATTGGTCAACTATTTATGATGAACAAGCAGTGGTATCCTCTATTAAAAATAAAACGACACTTCCATTTAGTATATATCCAAATCCAACTCAGCAATTTATACAATTAGATATTCCTACAAATAAATTATTAAATTATACTATATATAATAGTGTAGGTAATTTAGTTATGTCTGCTAATTACAATGCTGTACCAATAAATATTCAAAAGTTGAGTAATGGTTATTATATCGTCAATGTTTACGATGGTACAACAAACTATGTTAGTCGTTTTACTAAATTTTAAATTTGTGTATCTTTATAGCAATGAAAGTTAGCGGATTTAAATTAGCTACAATATTTGGCATATTATTAATCATCACTTCTTTGATTTTGATGTTTATCAATCCAAAGCTAGAAAATAATTTACCTAATGGATTTTACACACCAATTATTGCTTACGAATTTATACAAGATACTGCTAGTGTACATCACCTATTCGAAGTAAACGATGTTGTTGCATACAAACAAGCATTTAACTTAGGCAATCAAATTGACTTTGCTTTTATGTTTATTTATAGTTTCTTTTTGCTTTGTATTGCAATAGGCATCTATCAAAGAAAACAATATAAATCTATGTATATTGTCTATATACTTTGTTTTTTAATTATTTTATTTGATGCATTAGAAAACTTACAGCTGTTTCAAATTACCAATTTACATCCTACAAAAAACTTTGAAGTACCATTAGCTTTTCTACAATTGTTTACATGGTTAAAATGGTCGAGTATTGCCAGCGTATTTTTAATATTTGCACCATTCTTTTTTCAACAAAAGTGGTTAGGAAAAATTATAGGTCTACTACAAATCGCTTGTTCAATATTGCTCATTATAGCTTATTTCAACTATGGTATAATGAATGAAATCTTTTCATTATCTGTAGTACTCAACTTTTTATGCTTAGTTATTTTTGTATTTTTACAGTTGAGAAAATAAAGAAATTAATTACCTATCAATATATAATTAGTACTTCTTCCTCCTTGTTCTTCTTGTTTTAAAATACCTTTTTCTATTAAATCTTTAATATCTCTTAGTGCAGTATCTGTTGATGCATTTGTAATCTTTGCCCATTTTGAAGTTTTTAATTTTCCTTTAAATCCATCTAGCAATTTATTTAACATTAATCTTTGTCTATTATTTAAAACTGTATTTTTATGCTTATCCCAAAACATATTTTTTTGTAACACCTTATTTAAAGTTGTTTTGGTATTAAGTAATGAATTATACAAACAATTTAGAAACCAAATTAACCATGCTGTTATATCATTTTTATGATACTGAACTTCTTGCAAAACTTTATAATATGTTTTCTTTTCTATTAATATTTGATTAGATAAGCTATAAAATCGTTGAGAAGTATCTTCAGAACGAGCCAACAACATATCTGATATGGCTCTAGCAATACGACCATTTCCATCATCAAATGGATGTATAATAATGAACCAAAAATGTGCAATTGCGGCTTTCAATACACCATCAATTTTATTTTCTGTATTAATCCAATTCAAAAAAATATTCATTTCATGTTTAACTATATTAGCTGGTGGTGCAGTATAATGTGTTCTCTCCTTTCCCATTGGTCCAGATACAATTTGCATTTCGCCATCACGATAAGCTCCTACTTTTACTTTATGCATTCCACTCCAACCAGTTGGAAATAAAGCCGCATGCCAAGCAAAAATTCTTTCTTCAAGAAGTGGTTGATTATAATTCTGTGTTGCATCTAACATCATTTCCACAACACCTTCAATATGTCTATCAGCATGAATCATTCCTGCATAGTTTATGCCTAATCGTCTTGCAATAGAAGAACGCACTTGCTTATAATTTAATATTTCGCCTTCAATTTCTGATGATTTTAAAACATCTAGTGTTAAAGCAGACAACATTGTTTCTTCTTGTATTGAAAAACCCAAACCTTGCATTTGTCCTAATATTTTACCTTGTAACAGTCTAACTTTTCCCAAAATAACTTGAACATCATTATCATTCCATTTAAAATGATACCAATCCTTGTATTGATATATATACTTAGCCATAACCAAATATTTTGCGGTAAATATATAACTTATTCACCGTATTTTTGCGGAGATTATAATAATTATTCACCGCAAAAATCTGTTAATTATCACTGCATGGCTTCAAAAGCTACTTAATACTATTTTAATCGTAATAAAATAACGATTGCGTACCTTTGCAAAAAAATTACAATGGCAAGGCAAACAGAAGTGAACTTTAAAGTAAACTTAGACGATAATAATTTACCAGAACAAATTTCTTGGACAGCAACTGATGGTCCACAAGGCGATGGCGACAAAGCGAAATCGATGATGGTGAATCTTTGGGATGGTGAAGAAAAAAATACATTGTCTATTAATTTATGGACAAAAGATATGCAAATCGACGAAATGCATACGCACTTTTTTCAAATATTACTTAATCTTTCAAATACTTATCATCAAGCAACACAAAATCCTTATGTACAAGAAAGTATGAAACAATTTTGTATGGATTTAGCTGATAAAACAAGAGCTTGGGAAGAAAGTGATAGAAAAAATATATAATTCATGCTACAAATTAATAATGTATCGCTGCACTTTGGTAGTAGAACGCTGTTCGAAAATATCAATTTTACCATTCAACCAAGAGATAGAATTGGTTTAGTTGGACGAAATGGTGCAGGAAAATCTACGCTACTTAAATTAATTAATGGCGAAATTTCTACTGATGGTGGAAATATTAGCAAACCTCAAAATTTTACTATCGGCTTTCTAACACAAGAAATTCGTCAACAGCAATCGCCAACAGTTTGGGAAGAAGCTCAAATTGCTTTTAAAACAATCAATGCTATTCAACAAAAAGTAGATGATATTCAAAAAGAATTAGAGCAAAGAACCGATTATAGTTCTGATGAATACTTAGATTTATCGCAACAATATGTTGATTTATTAGATCATTTATCTCATATAGACGCTGATGACAAGGACAGACAAACAGAATTAGTATTGAAAGGTTTGGGTTATAAGCGAAGCGATTTCGATAAAGCTCCAAGTACTTTTAGTGGTGGTTGGGCAATGCGTTTGGAGTTAGCTAAAATCTTATTGTTGCAACCAGATTTAATTTTATTAGATGAGCCAACCAATCACTTAGATATCGATTCTATTTTGTGGTTAGAAAGTTTTCTACAAAACTATCAAGGTGCAATCATGATGGTGTCGCACGACAAATCTTTCTTAGACAACATCACCAATAAAACCATAGAAATTGAGTTGGGAAAAATGTATGAGTACAAAGCCAATTACTCTAAGTATTTGGAAATGCGTATAGAAAGAAGAGCTCAACAAATTGCAACTTATAACAATCAGCAAGACCAAATTAAGCAGATTGAACGCAATATTGAACGATTTAGAGCTAAAGCAAGTAAAGCATCTTTTGCACAAAGTTTAATTAAAAAATTAGACAAAATGGATTTGGTAGAAATTGATGAAGTAGATACTAAATCAATGCGTTTTGATTTTCCTATTGGACACCAAGGTGGAAAAGTAGTAGTAAAAACTGAAAAATTAGCTAAAAGCTATGGTGAGAAACAAGTGTTGAGTGATGTGAATTTTGAAATAGAACGCGGACAAAAAGTAGCTTTCATAGGAAAGAATGGAATGGGAAAAACCACTATGGCAAGAATTATTGTTGGCGAAATTGAAAAAAGTGGTGGCAATTTAGATTTAGGTTATAATATAGAAATTGGCTTTTTTGCACAGCATCATGCAGAAGCATTACCTAGAAATCTAACTGTTTTTGATTCGGTTGATCAATTAGCAGAAGGCGATATTCGTTTACAAGTACGAAATATTTTAGGTGCTTTTATGTTTAGTGGCGAAGATGTAGATAAAAAAATTAGTGTGTTGAGTGGTGGAGAAAGAGCCAGAGTTTGTTTAGCTCAACTATTGTTGCAACCAAGTAATACTTTAATTCTCGATGAGCCAACCAATCACTTAGATATTCGTTCTAAAGATGTTTTGAAAGAAAGTATTAAAAGATATCCAGGCACTGTAATTATTGTTTCGCACGACAGAGATTTTTTAATTGGTCTAACAGACAAAGTTTTTGAGTTTACCGATGGTACAGTGAAAGAATATTTTGGCGATATAGAAAACTTCTTTGAAGAGAAGAAAATTGCAGATTTTAGAGCTTTTGAAACAGAAGAAATAGATATTAAAAAAACAGATACTATTGTTACTACTAATAAACCAATAGACAAGCAAGAAAAACAAATCAAAAATAGTATCAACAAGATAGAACAAGCAATAGAACAAGCAGAAACCAATATTCAATCATTAGAAGCAAAAATTGCTAGCAACTACGACGAAGCTACGGTAAACGAACTTATGCAAGCCAAAGAGAAACTAGCATCACTCATGAAAGAATGGGAAGATTTGGTGGGATAGGAATATTTAGATAAACCTAAATTAACAATTTTAAGATTTACTTTTCCGTAAAAATTTTTTATTTTTATACGGAAAACTTTTTTTATGGATAAGAAATTGACATTAAGTTTAAATGAAAGTGTAATTGATAAAGCAAAATCTTATGCAAAATCAAATAATATTAGTTTATCTAAACTAATAGAATCTTATCTTAATGCTTTAACAAAAAGCACTAATAAAAAAGAGGAAATAACTCCTTTAATAAAGAGTCTAAGTGGCGTAATTGAGTTGCCTAGTGATTTTAATGAAAAAGAAATTTACGCAGAACATCTACTAGAAAAACACAAATGACAAAATTATTAATTGACACTAATATTGTTATTGATTTATTAGCTAAACGAGAACATTATCAAGAAGCAGCAGAATTATTTTCACTTGCAGACAAAGGATTAGTTCAATTAGTAGTTTCTTCATTAACTATTGCCAATACTCATTATATTATATCTAAATTAAAATCTCAAAAAGAAGCCAAAAATATTTTAGCCAAATTTAATGTATTAGTTGATATTTTAAATTTAGACCAAAAAGTTATTGCATTAGCTTTAAGTAGTACGATTATTGATGATTTTGAAGATGGTCTGCAATACTATACAGCTATTGAAAATCAGATTGATATTATTATTACAAGAAACAAAAAAGACTTTAAAAAAGCCAAACTACCTATATTAACGGCAAAAGAATATTTATCTAAGACAATATAAAGTCACAAACTATTTCTCTTTTTCAATAATTGGAACTATTTTTGCACTTCAATTGTTATTACAATAACAAGTTCATTGATTTATGGGGCTGCCTGGAATTGACGGCAGATTTGCAGGTAAGTAAGCATATCGAGCTTTGTGCAATTGGTTCGTTAACATTAATGCATGAAACTTTTTTATATGGCGACAATAATTTCGCTATGGCTGCCTAAAATTAGATTTTAGACAACCTTTGTTCATTTAAGAGTTCTCCTAACACTTTTATCTTGAGCATCATTAAATTAGGATAGTCTTTTTAATTGCTTCGATGAAAAGATGAAACACAGAAGCTAAGGCAATTGCTTAGTCAGTATTAACACTTACAATTGCTCTACAATTAAGTTATTACTATGTATGTAGAAAGCTTATTTGAGGTTTGTCCGGACGCGAGTTCGACTCTCGCCAGCTCCACTTTTTTATTTCAACATTTCAATTTACCTTTTATATACCTTGGCATACAATGCATTTTTCATGCGTAGTGTTACCATTGGTTCCATTTCTGGTTGAAATGTTTTATCTATATCAAACCTAAAGTATTTTAAAAATAATGCCAATACAATTTGCATTTCTTGTAAGGCAAAATTATTGCCAATACACAATCTGGGGCCACCACCAAATGGCATATAAGTATATTTATGTCGCTCTTTAGATTTGCCATCTTCAAATCGTTCTGGTATAAATTGCATCGGATTGTTCCAATGGTTTTTATTTCTGTGAATTAAAATAATTGGCATTACTACATTTACTTTTTTACCTATTTCAAAACCAGACAACTCATCTTCTTCTATTGTTTTTCTACCAAAAATCCAAGCTGGTGGATAAATACGCATGGCTTCTTGAATTACCATTTTCAAATAAGACAAATGCATAATTTCCATTGGATTATTAATGATGTCTGCTTTATCTATTTCTTCTTGTAAGATTTTGGCTTTGTCAGGATTTTGACTCAACAAATAAAATATCCAAGCTAAAGCTACTTGTGTTGTTTCATGACCTGCTACAAATATGGTTAAAATTTCATCTTTTAATTGCTGATTGCTCATGCCTTCGCCAGTTTCTTCATCAATAGCGTCCATGTACATCGACAATAAATCTTCGTGTTGTGCTTTTTGCGTTCTTCTTCTATTAATGATGTCATAAAAAAGTGCATTCATCGATTTCAATGCTCTTTTTTCTCTAAGATTAACAGGCGTTGGCAACCAATCAGGCAATCGCAGTGGATTATCAATTCTATCCGATATAAACTCATTACCTTGAGATACATAATGATAAATCATATCTGTAGTGCTTTCTATCTCATTATAAAACAAAGTATTGTTTACAATATTTAATGTTAAATCATACAATATTTTAGTCAAATTTATTGATTGATTTGAATCAGCATACTGCTCTAAAATATTCACCGACTTTTGTGTTTGCTGTAACATATTCTGAAACATCAAATTGAGTTTCTGTTTATGAAAAGCAGGTTGTGCCAATCGCCTTTGTTTTTTCCAAAACTCACCTTCACTAGTTAACAATCCATTTCCTAAAAAAACACGAATAGCATCATAAGCAAAACTTTTAGTATAATTTTTATTATTGTCTACAACTATATGTTTTACATTATCAGGATTGGTAGTAATAATAATTTGTCTTCTTGGAATATTAATAGCAAAAATATTGCCATACTTTGCCTCTTGCTCTGCTAAAAAATTAATTCTATTGTTACCAGTAAACTCATTTAAGAAATTAAAGATGTTTAATTTAATTTGTGGTATACTTTTTGATTCTGTAATCATAGTTTAAATGTAATACTAAAATTTGCCAATACTGGTATGCAAATGTTAAGTAAACTTTTAAATAAGTTTGTTATTTAAATATTTGAGCAGAAATTAGAAATTATGCTTAACTTTAAATTATAAACTACTAACAAAATAAATTTTATGAAAAAGATTTTTACAATGCTCTTTGTATGTGCTATGCTGTTTGGCATTAAAGTATATGCAGGAAATGTAATTTTGTGTAAGGATATTAAAGAAGGTGTACCTAAAAATGTAAGCAATGTTTGGAGTAAAACCGACAAAGGCAAAATTTGTATTTTTTATGAACACGACAAAGCTTATGCTGCAAATACCAATTTTGTTTTAAGAATTTCTAAGAAAAACGATATTGGTTACTTTATGAGAATAAGTAGTAAAGATTTTCCTGTGCAAAAAGGCAAGCAAACTTCTGTTATTTATAACGATATGCTGGACGCTGGTACTTATATTTTTACAATAATTGATAATCAAGGATTTATTTTAGGCGAAACCAATTGTACTGTGCAATAAGTTTATGGCATTTATCTAGTAATTCTTAGGTATTTTTTTAAATTTGCATTCCAATAATTGTTTATGGTTGTAGTTGACGCTTCTGTTTATTATACAAGATTAAAAACACATCTAAGATTTATAAAGTTACTTTGCATAACACATTTTACTATAAAAAACTTTTTTATAGGTATTACCTATGGTTTTGTCATTTTTTTAGTTGCACTATTTAGTTCTTTTTGCAGATTGTTCGACGAATTATTATTTCCGAACTATAAAAATATTGTAGTAAAACAACCAGTATTTATCATTTCCAATCCAAGAAGCGGAACAACTTACTTGCATCGTTTAATGTGTTTAGACCATGAAAAGTTTGTCTATACCTTATTGTATCACACTACATTTCCATCGATTACTATTTTTAAAATTATTGATTTTTTTGGATTGATTGATAGACAAATTGGTAGACCAATGCGTAAATTTTTCGATTGGATAGACAATACTTTTTTTGGAGATTGGGACGATATTCATGCAACAGGTTTTAATCGTTCGGAAGAAGATGAAGGTTTGCATTTTATCTCTGGAATTTCTGCTAGTGTTGGCTTAGTTACACCTTACGAAGCTGCATTTAGAGAGTTGTATATTCCTGATAGAATGTCTGAAAAAGAAAGAGACAACATTAAAAAATTTTATTACGCTACTATACAAAAATGGATGTATGCATTAGGTTCTGATAAACTATTTTTATGTAAATCGGTAATGAGTACAGGACGCTTACAAATGCTACAAGAACTTTTTCCAGATATTAAAATCATTTATTTGGTTAGAAATCCATTGAATGTATTGCCTTCATTTACTAGTATGTTTGCTTCTACTTGGAGTGTTTTATATCCGCAGATTCCTAAAAACTCGCCAGAATACAGAGAATGGGGAAATTTAGGAATAGAGTATTATAAATATTTTACCGAACAAAAAACACATTTTAAAGAAGAGAATTTTATTACTGTTTTGTATGACGACTTAGTTAAACATCCAAAAGATACCGTAATAAAAATTTACAAGCAGTTACAACTAGAATTGAGTGATGCTTTCTTAGCACGATTAGATGAAGTAACTAGCAAGACTAGAAAATATAAAAGCAAACACGATTACAGCTTAGAAGAATATGGCTATGACGAAGCCACTATAAAACAAGAGTTAGCATTTCTATTCAACGAATATCCAACATTAGATACTACAAATTAATTGATTTTAGATTGTTAGGTTTTAGATTTTTTAGATATAACTTTGCACTATGAGATATAAATATTTACTTCGTATTGATAGAGCAAGTTAAGGATAGTTTTTATTTTTTCTTCATTGTAGTATTTAAGCGTCCTCTTACGAGAGACGCTTTGGGAAAGAAAGGATATCAAATAAGAAACAATTGATATGGCGTAAATATCTTATTAGATACAAAATCTCACTACTCGATACTAGATACTCAATACTCATTAAATTACCAATTAATACTTAGTTTTAAGTTAAATCTTCTGGAAGTTAAATAGTTTGGAATTGCCCATTGTGTGTTCTGTGTATCTTTTATCCAACGGTAAGAAAGTGTATTTTGAATGCCTAATATATTAAAGACTTCAAAACTCATCCATACATTATCAAACTTAGACCAAAAGCCATTGGGTTTCTTTTCTGCTTGTTTTAATCCATCTACTAATAAATAAGAAAAACCTATATCTAATCTTCTGTATGGTGGAATTTTTAATACATCTTTATAGCGTTGATGGTCTGGTGGTCCAAAAGGTAAGCCAGTGCCAATTACTAAATTTAAGTGTACTTTAAAACTTTTGTTTTTTACTAAATAGTCTTGAAAGTATAAATTAAAGTATAATAATTGATCGGTTGGTCGCCTTATATATCCTGGATAATGAATAGCACTATCAATGCTACCATCATTATTTTCTGTAGTAGTGTAGTAAAAGTCATCATTTAAATCTTCTCTTGCTCTTAAATACGAAACACTAATCCACGAGTCGGTACCTTTTACCATTTCGCCAAACAATCTTAAATCAATACCAGTTGCATAACCTTTGGCATTGTTATTGGCAAAATATCTTATTCTAATATCTTCTACTTCATAAGGATTTAAATGCCATATGTATTTATAATATGCTTCTGTAGTAAATTTAAAATTTCTTCCCCAAGCTCTAAAATTTAAATCGGCACCTGCTACCACATGCAATGATTTTTGTGCTTTTACATTTTTTACTATATCACCATCAAAATTTCTGATTTCTCTATAAAATGGTGGTTGCATATACAAACCAGTAGCAAATCTAAACTGTACATCTTTTTTGGTATTTGGAGCATAGTTAATTTGAAATCGTGGTGAAGCCAAAAATTCTTTATTAACATTCCAATAGTGATAACGAATTCCAGCAGTAATACTCATTCGTACTGAATCTTCTCTAATCGTCCATGTATCTTGAAAATAACCATGTGTTCTTATAGACTGCAAATTATTGCTCGACTTAATTCTGTCTTGAATAGACACAATACTTCCTGTATATGGCAAACTATATCCAGCAGAATCAATTCTTGTCCATTCGCTCAATTTATCTTGAATATTTTCGTACTGCACTGTGTTACCAAACTCCATGAAGTTTTTACCTGCATTGTATTTTCCTGTAAATGCACCATTCCAAACAATAGCATCTAGTGTATTTCTTGCCCAATCTTGAAAAGTGCCATATCCTAAATTATATTTTACATTGCCAAAATTATCACTAGACAAATCGATATCAATTTCATCTAATGAATAGTAACCAGTAATGTTAAACGACTCTTGTTCTTTCATTTTCCAGAGAGCAGTCATCCATTTTAGACTCAAATTATTATTAGGAATAAATTTATAACTTAAACCTACCATTGAATTTTTAAATAAATCGTTTTCACCACCTTCAAAATCAACTAAGAAACGAATTAATCTATCAAAAGTTCCAGCTCTTGTTTCTTGTAAATCTGGAATAAAATTAAATTTATTAAATGCATGATTGACTAATAATTCTACATCGTGTTTAATATTTGGTTTGTAGTGAAAGTTAGCTTGTACATCGAAAAAGTTTGGATTGTACTCTCCTTTCTTGTCTAAACTTCCTAGTAAATAAGCGTTGGATTTGTAGCGAATACCAGCTAAATAGGTAAACTTTTGTTCTTTGGAACTTCCTTCGATGTGTGCATTAACGCCTAGCAAACTTGCCATGACAGAACCTTTAAATTCTTTTGGCGTTTTGTATTTTACATTTAAAACCGACGACATTTTATCGGCGTACTTGCTTTCAAATCCACCAGAAGAAAAAGACAGTTTGTCGATTAAATCTAAGTTTGGGAAACTTAATCCTTCTTGCTGACCAGCAGAAGTTAAAAATGAACGATAGATTTCAAAATCGTTGACATAAACCAAGTTCTCATCGTAGTTTCCTCCACGCACAGAATACTGTCCACTTAACTCTGTATTCGATTGCGTTCCTAATCCAGTTGATTTAATAACTGCACCAATATCTCCAGTTGGATTTGGAAAATATTCGGCACTCTTGGCTTCTAACTCAACTTCTCCAGCTTTGGTTTTAGACTTTGCTACAATTTCTACAGAATCTAAGTAGTTGTCTTTGAATTGAAGTTTGATATTCACTTCTTTCTTCAACTTATTACTTGGATAAACTTTATATGAAAAATTAATATATTGTACATGTGAAAATTCGAGTGTCGTATAATTTTCAAAATCTACACGCAATGAAAAATTACCTTGTGCATCTGTAACAGTTTGGTTATTGGTATTGGCTTGAACAATGTTAACATCAGGAATTGCTTCGCCTAACTCGTTGGTAATTTTTCCATAAATGGTTACTTTGTTTTGAGCTAAAGCGATATTTGTAATGCAACAACAAAATATCAATAATAATATATGCACACTAAAAGAACGCATTTTATGCCATAATATTTTTGAGTTGATGAATAGTTTGTATTGGATTGCTGGAATTAAATACAGTACTTCCTGCAACTAAAACATCTGCACCTGTTGTAATTAATTGTTTTGCATTATTTAATGTAACGCCACCATCTATTTCGATGAGTGTATTGCTTTGTCTTTCGTTGATTAGAGCTTTTAATGCTGCGATTTTATCATAAGTTCTTTCGATGAATTTTTGTCCACCAAAACCTGGATTAACACTCATCATACATACTAAATCGATGTCTTGAATTACATCTTCTAAAACACTTATTGGTGTATGTGGATTGATAGCAACACCTGCTTTCATGTTATTTTCTTTAATGGTTTGTAGTGTTCTGTGTAAATGTGTACATGCTTCATAGTGTACAGATAACACATTAACACCTAGCGTTGCAAATGTTTCGATGTATTTTTCTGGTTGCACTATCATTAAGTGTACATCTAAGACTTTGTTGGTTAATGCACGCATGGTTTTAATGAGTGGCATTCCGAATGAAATATTTGGTACAAAAACACCATCCATTACATCTATATGAATGTATTGAGCTTCACTTTGGTTCATCATTTGAAACTCATGCTCTAAGTTGGCAAAATTACAAGCCAAAACTGATGGTGCGACAATAACCTCTGCCATAAATTAGTTTGTTGCTAAAGTATAAAATTTTCGTAGGAAAAGCTAATTTTTTAAAAGATTACTAGAAACAAGATTTTTAGATATTAGACCTTTTGTAGTAAGATTACTAGATGCAAGATTTTTAGATTAGAGATGTTGTAAGCAATCTACTCTACTACGAATTTTTTAATGGCAACTGTATTATTAGAAGTGGTTATTTCTGCAATATACATTCCTTTTGCTAACTCGTACACTGGTATTGTAATTTGGTTATTATTAGTACTAATACTTTTAATTTGAACACCGTTTATTTGATAAATATTTATTTGTTTTATATTTTCATTATTAGAATAAATATTTAAAATATCTTTTGTTGGATTTGGGTACAATTGAATGCTGATATTGCTAAACTTATTTTCTTTTATTGGTGTTGCTACTACACTATTTTGTAGTGTGTATACTTTGTATTGTAGGTCTGTCCAATTATTTTTAGCTACTACTTTAATTTTTATCTGTGTTTTATTTTGAGTAAATCTTGCTGGAATAGCAAAAATATCGTCTTTAAATTGTTGGATAGTATTGGCTCCTGCATTTAACCAAGTACCTACAAAAGCATCGTCTACATAAATATTGGCAGACTGATTTTTTAAGCTATAATCGAAAGTTCTAAGCAAACGAACACCATTATTATTCTCATTGATAGATACTATAAACTCTACTGAGTCTTGTATTTTTCTTCCATCATGTTGTAGTAGTTGCTTGTCATTAATTCCTTCAAAATAAGATGATTTATTAATATTGTTACTATTCCCATATACTGTATATTGATGAGCTGTTTCACTTGTAGTATTTCCTACATCTAAATTGTCTGTTAATTGATAGAGTGTGTCTTGTTGCCAATAATAAAAACTGATAGAGTTATAAAGTGCTTGAACATCGTTAACTGGTCCGTGTTCAACATTAGCACTAATATTTTTTCTAAAGTAAATAGCATCATTCAAAAATATACGATACATATTTCTATTATATTTTTCATCTGAATTTGACATTCCATGTAAAGGCATACATACTTCATCTAAAATAAAATAGAAACCACAGTTAAATAAATCTTCTGTTCCTGTACCATAGATGAATGGTGTTTGTGCATCATCAATATAAATTCTTTCATCTCCTTCTAAGTATGCTATTGGTCCATATTCTACTGTATCTTGAACTCCTTGTATTACAATAGCGATTAATTTACCTTTTCCATTGGTTTCTAAGAAATTATAATCGGTACTATCTGTTGCTGATTTATTTTCTTGTTTAACAAATGCTTTTAAATAGCCATTTGTTTTTTTGTCTAAAATAGAATTTGTGTATAATATATTTGTATTTATACTATCTATTTTTATAGACGATTTATTTTCTATTTCAACTTTAACGCTCGACCAAAATGGTTGTGTAAAGTAGTTATAGTAAGTGCCGTTATTATTTCCAAACAACAGTGCATTCATATACGATGCATCGTTTGTTCCTGCACCAAAAAATAGTCCAATTGGTGCTGTTGTGCTTGGCGAAGTTTCTCCGTCATAATAAATTGAAATATACAAACTGTCTAAAATTTGTTTGTTGTTGTACTTTATTGGTTCTGGTGTTCTATATCTTGCATTAGCAGATGAAGTATAAAGACTAACATTGTTATTTAAAATACCTGTTACTAAATAATTGTGGCTGTTTTGGCTACTTACATTTTTTATATCTAATACATCAGTAATGACATTATCGCATATTGTTTGGTACCTAAACTCGTTCCATGCATCACCAGATATATATTGAATAATTATATTAATGTTATTTTTACCTTGGTAAAATGATTTTGGAATATAAAATTTTTCATCTTCCCAAAAATGGTAATCTCTGTAATTATTTACTTGCCATACACCTACTAACCTACCTTCTACTATTACATTTACTTTACTTTGATTGATACCAAATAACAGATTATTTTTATTCATTTTATTTACTAGAAACAATGAGTCTGCATTAGCATTTATTTTCATTTTAAATAAAGCCCAACCTTTTCGAACATTGCCCTCATCGTATATTCTATCTGCATAATCAAAATTTAAGTCTTGAATATTGAGTTCGATTCCTTCTATTGTTCCACCTCCACTACTACTATACAATACTATTTTTTGATTTGAATTTAACGACACTGTATTGGTATTACTACTTAAACTACTAGCATTTTGTTTAGGATAGTTTCCACTTAGTGCTAGCAAATTAGATTGGCTAATATCGTTGGTATTTGTCCAAGATGAAATAATCGTATCTTTTGGCAATAACTTAAAGCCAACATGACAATACATTGGTGCTTCTGTAGTAATAATTAGATTTTGTTTAATATTTATTGATGCATAGAGAATATTCCCTCCAGAATTTTCAAATAAATTTTGAGCTAGGATACTATCAAATATAGTTGTTTTATTAATAAATAATTGATTTATAGTTGATGAAAATCTTGGTGTAGTTTCTCCATCAAAATAAAAATTAATTTTTCCGTTTAAGTTGTTGATTGCTGCACACCAAATTCTTTCTAAAATAGCTGGTCCTTCAATATTTACTAAAACATATTCGTTATTTCCAGTAGCAACACCATTTGGATTATTGACTAAACCACTTGGAATAGTATCTAAAAAGTTGCTAGCAATTACACCATCGTTATTAGAACCATCTTTAGCATAATTGGCTTGCTGATAGGTAATAAACTGTTCTTCTATATTAGATAAATGATTAACTGCATCGAGTGCGGATGCATTAAAAACAAGAAAGAGTGATATTACAAGCGAAAATTTATTTAGCATAGTAACAATATATAATATTTTTTTATTTTATTACAGTAATTTTTTTACTGCCTACAATTTTATTCTGCTGCTGTAATACCAAATGATATTGACCACTTGCTAAATCATTTACATCAATTGTATAGTTGAATAATGTACCGAGCAATTTCTCTTGTTTTACTAACTGTCCGTTTTGATTAAACAAAGTATAATGTGTAGGCTGATTGTCATACATATATGCTGTATTTAAATACAATATGTTTGATGTTGGATTTGGATAAATACTAAATTTATTGTCTAGTTTATTTTGATTAATTGCTGTGCTAACTATATTTTCTGTTAAGAGCGTATAGACTTTATAATCTGTTGCAGTCCAATATTGACAATTATTTGATTTTACTAATTTGATAGTAATAGATGATTTTCCTGCGGTATATGTTTTTGGAATAAAGAACACATCATCTCTCCAAACATTGAATCCATTTGAACCAGCAGTTAGCCAATTTCCTAAATAAACTCCATCTACATAAAGTGCTGCTTCTTGATTGCGATAAGTATAATCCATAGTTCTTTGAAGTTGTACGCCTTCGTTGTTTGGTAAGATAGTTGCTACAAAAGAGACAGAATCTTGGCTTAAATATCCATCTTTAGATAAATAAGTATTAAATGCTTCTCCTTCGTATCTTTGATTTTTATTTATATATATTTTATTATTCGTATTGGTATATTGATGTGCTGTTTCGCTAGTTGTATTTCCTACATTTAGTTCGTCACTTAAAAAATAAGTGCTGTCATTTGGTTGAAGATAAAACAATGCCAATGAGTTATAAGTAGTTTGCTTTTCATTTGATTTTCCTTTTTCAAACCAAAACTGAAAATTCTTTCTAAAATAAATTGGGTCGTATAAGTGATAACGATACATGGCTCTATAATAGTTATTATCTGCATTACACATTCCTGATTGAGCAAAATCAACTTCGCCTGTATAGAAATAGAATCCACCATTAAAGTAATCTTCTGTTCCTGTTCCGTGAATTAATGGCGTTGCTATATCATCTATATATACTCTGTCATCACCTTCCATCCACGCAAATTTGGTCATATCTTCTTGATGAGCTTCTAGAATAGTTCCTACATATTTTCCTTTACCTTGCGTAGCACAAATTAAATAGCTTGTAATATCATTAGCTGCTTTAACTGCACTGTTTAATTGAGTAGTAAAATACCCTGTTTCTTTCTTAGATGAATTATTATTAGCAGTTCCAACATTATAACTAACTGTAATATTTGAATTTGAATTATTGATTAATTCTACTTTAGCATTATTCCAGAAAGGCATAGAAAAATAATTGTAGTATTCTTTTCCTATATTTCCACAAGGCAATGATTGCATATATGCAGCATCATTGAATCCAGTTCCAAAGAACAAACCTAGTGGTGCATATACTTGTGCTTGACTTGCATTATCGAAAGTTATTTTGATAAAAGTATTTTTTAAGATATCTTTATTAAATAATTTTATATTTTCTGGTGTAATGTATCTTTCTGACTGTGTTTGAGGAATTGCTGGCACAATAGCTGTTGTAACTTTATTATGACTAGCTTCGCTTGCAGCATCTAAAACAGCAAGTGAGTCTGTAATAATGTTATCGCATTTTAGTTTGTAGTAATATTCATTTGGATTTTTACCATCAGTTCCAAATTTTTGAAGCTTAATTCTTATATTTGATTTATTATTATAGTAAAATTTAGGTATTGTAAAAACTTCATCTGACCAAAAATGATAATCTCTATCAGTATATACTGTCCATAATCCAACGAAAATATTATCTACATAAACAGCCAATCTAAAAAAAGTTGGTTTAGTTACTATATTAGCCAATTCCCAATTTTTATTACAAGTTAAAATAAGTTGTACATTATTTGCCTGTCCGTTTACCTTCATATTAAAAGCACTAGTACCAGCAAATTGTTGACCAGAAAAAACCTTTCTTTCTGCATACGAGAAATCAAGCTCATTAATACTTAATTTAAATTGTTCTATACTTTTTGCACCGCTTAAATTAGCTATAGTTTGTGTAGTACCACTAGCAATTGTTGTTTGATTTTGTACGGTTTGCAAACTCGCTAAATTGCTTTTAGGATAATTGCCTTTGTTATTGAACTCATTAATTAGCACAGAATCTGTAACATTAGGTTGCCAAGTTGTTACACTAGTGTCTGTACTAAATTTTTTATAATTAAACTGATAAAAACCACCTGCATTAGAAGTAATAATTAAATCTTTATTTATAAAAAAAGGAATAAAGCTTGCCATAGCTCCACTAGATTGAGCAAGATTTAATAGTAATGGTGGTTGGAATATACCTTGTTGAATATTAAAAATTTCATTTAATGTGTTAGAAATTCGAGGAACAGTTTCTCCATCAAAATAAAATTTAAGTCGAGCTTCATGTGATAAAGTACTTAAGCCAAAACCCCAACGAAATAAAACACTTGGTCCTTTAATATGACTCACTACATATTCTACACCACCAGTTGGTGTTCCGTTTGGATTATTGACTAAACCACTTGGTATTGTATCTAAGAAATAACTGTCTGGCACTCCATCTTGATTGCCCATATTTCTATCATAACTAGTTTGGTTATAATAAATATAATTATGTAAAAACTTTGGAGCATTATCCATTAGCGTTTGCGAAAAAGCAAAAAAAGGAAAACAATAGCACAATAGTAGAATTCTTTTCATATAATCTTGTATTAATAATTTATGATAAATGTATGGTTTATCTTCAAATTTTTATAGTTACAAATTTTTACTTTTGTCAATAAAAACGAAGAATAAAAATACAATAAAAATGATGCTCTTTATCTAAAGTAAATAAGAATAGACTCTTTATCTATTACACAGACATGAACTCCAACAGTAAATGTCAAAGAAAATCAGACAAATATTAAAAAAGTATAATAAGTAAGCATAAAATCAATATTACAATCAACTGTACATTTCTGCTCTTAGTGCTTGTACTTTGTCGTCTGCTAAATATTCATCATACGACATTAATCTATCAATAATGCCTTTTGGTGTAATTTCTATAATTCTATTGGCAATGGTATGCATAAAAGTGTGGTCATGCGATGTAAATACCATACTGCCTTCGTAATCTATCAAACCATTGTTTAATGAAGTAATAGATTCTAAGTCTAGGTGATTCGTAGGTTCATCTAAAATTAAAAAGTTGGCTTCTTCTAACATCGTTTTAGACAACATACACCTTACTTTTTCTCCACCAGAAAGTACTTTACAACTTTTAAGTGTTTCTTCACCACTAAATAGCATTCTACCTAAAAATCCACGAATAAATGTCTCGTCTTTTTCTTCAGAATATTGTCTCAACCAATCAATTAAATTCAAATCTGACTGAAAATAAGCCGTATTGTCATTTGGTATGTATGATTTTGTAATGGTGACTCCAAATTCATAACTTCCAGATTTTGGTTGCTGCTCTCCTGCCAAAATTTTAAATAAATTAGAAACAGCCAATCCATCATTAGAAATAACTGCAATTTTATCTTTCTTATTTACTACGAAAGATACATCATTAAATAGTGTTTTGCCATCTTTGTTGTCGTAAGATAATTTAGTCACTTCTAAAATTTTATCACCTGCCTCTCTACTTTGTTTGAAGAAAATTCCAGGATATCTTCTACTAGAAGGTTTTATACTTTCTATATCTAATTTATCTAATGCTTTCTTTCTAGAAGTTGCTTGTTTTGATTTCGATGCATTGGCACTGAATCTCGCAATAAAGTCTAATAACTCTGCTTTTTTAGCTTCGTTCTTTTTGTTTTTATCAGCTCTTTGTTTTGCTAATAAAGTAGAAGTTTCGTACCAAAAAGTATAGTTACCTGTAAATAAATTAACTTTAGAAAAATCGATATCTACCACATGCGTACACACCATATCTAAAAAGTGTCTGTCATGCGATACTACGATAACTGTATTTTTGAAATCTGCCAAAAAGTTTTCTAACCAAGCAATCGTATTTACATCTAAATCGTTGGTTGGCTCATCTAAAATCAAAATATCTGGATTACCAAATAATGCTTGTGCCAACAACACTTTAATTTTTAAGTTAGAAGGCAACTCTTTCATCAACTGATAATGATGCTCTTCTTTCACACCTAAATTGCTCAATAACTCAGCTGCATCACTTTCTGCATTCCAACCATCCATTTCTGCAAATTGTGCTTCTAAATCACCAACTCTCAAACCATCTGCATCAGAAAAATCTGGTTTAGCATATAAAGCATCTTTTTCTTTCATGATGTCGTACAACACTTTATTTCCCATAATCACAGTATCAATCACTTGATTTTCATCAAACTCAAAGTGATTTTGCTTCAATACAGACATTCTTTCACCTGGACTGATTTCTACATTTCCTGTTGTGCTTGCAATTTCTCCAGATAATATTTTTAAAAAGGTAGATTTTCCTGCACCATTAGCACCAATAACACCATAACAGTTACCTTTAGTAAATTTTATATTCACTTCATCGAACAAAACTCGTTTCCCAAATTGTAAAGACAGATTATTTACAGCAATCATCGCAAATTTTTTTGCAAAGGTAGCAGAATATCTACAAATACATTTTATTTAATGATTATATTTGGCTAAAAAAACAAATGAACAAAGATTGGTGGAAATGGGGAAATCTTGAAGAAAGTAAACACATAAATGATTATCCGAAAGCAAAACAGTACTTAGAAGAATTTTGGCAAACTTCGTTTAGAGAAGAATTTAAACCACCTACCAAATTTAATTTAGCTCAATTGAGTGATAAAAAAACGGAAGAAATTAAAAACATTTTTGCTTCTATTCCTCAAAAAAAAATGAGCTTTAAAGATAGCGACCGATTAAAAGTAGCACTTGGAAAAAGCTATTACGATGTCATTAGAATTTGCAAAAACGACAATATTATTGCTCCAGACTTTGTTTTTTATCCTACAACCAAACAAGAAATTGAATACATCGTACAACAATGTAATGATAATAATATAAAAATTATTCCATTTGGTGGTGGAAGCAATGTAGTAGGTGCTTTAACACAAACCAATAAAACAACGCTTACTTGTTGTATTAACTTACAACACTTTAATAAAATGATTGCTTTTGATGAAGACCATTTTACTGCTACATTTCAAGCAGGAATTTTAGGTCCAGATTTAGAAGACGAACTCAACGAAAAAGGTTTTACATTAGGACACTTTCCTCAATCGTTTGAATATTCTACACTTGGTGGTTGGGTAGTTACACGAGGTGCTGGACAAGAGTCTTCGTACTATGGAAAAATTGAAGACTTAGTAGAACAACTTTGTGTAGTAACACCAACAGGAACTTTATATACTAACGACTATTCTCACGATGCTAGTGGAATAAACTTAATGCCATTATTTGTAGGAAGCGAAGGTACTTTAGGTATTGTAACTGAAGTAACCGTAAAAATTAAAAAACTACCAAAAAGTTATCGTTGGGTAGTAGCATTGTTTCCAAATTTTGAACAAGGCACCAACTACTTAAAAGCTATTGCACAAGCAGACATCAAACCATCTGTAGTACGATTGTCTGATGCTAAAGAAACGATGTTGTTTTCTAAATTAGGTAATAATCATACAGAGAAAGGTGGACTAGTAGAACAATTTAAAAAAGAAGCACAAAAATTTATTTTAGATTGGAAAAATCTCAATGAACCTTGTGTATTGATTATGCGATTTGTACAAAATAGTTATAACTCTGCTTCGCAAATGGTTTATGCAAAAAACTTAGTGGATAAATACGATGGCATGATTGCTCCAAGTAGTATTGGAGAAAATTGGGCTGCCAACAGATTTAAAACACCTTATTTGCGTGATACATTTGTAGAACATGCTGTATATATAGATACGATGGAAACACTTATTCATTGGAATGATGTTTTAAAACTACACCAAGAGTTAACAAGCAAACTAGAAAAATCAAAAGCATTTAATAAAAATAAAGGATTATTTTTAGCACATATTTCGCATATCTATGCAAATGCAGCTTGTATGTATTTTACCTTAATTACGCCAATGCATAAAGGCAGTGAGATTGAACAATGGCAAGAAATTAAAAACTTAGTGACCGATACAATTAAACGAAATAATGGTTCAGTATCACATCATCATAGTGTAGGATACGATCATCAAAAATGGTATTTGCAATACAGTGATCCTATTGGCTTAGATATTTTGAGAAGTATAAAAAATAAAATAGATCCTAAAAACATTTTAAATCCTGGAAAATTATTCAATAAATGAATATAAGAAATAATCATATCTATAAATTAAAAAATGAAAAATTTGATATAGTTGTAATAGGTGGTGGAATAACTGGTGCTGGTATTGCTTTAACAGCTGCTAGAAAAGGTTGGAAGACTTTAATTATTGACAAAGCAGATTTTGCTTCTGGTACAAGTTCTCGTTCTGCAAAATTAATTCACGGTGGTTTGAGATATTTACAACAACTACAAATTAAATTGGTTAGAGAAGCATTACACGAAAGAGAACATTTATTAAGTGAATATCCGCATTTAATAAAACCACAACCTTTTTTTATGCCAATTTATAAATCAAGATTAAATAAATTAAAATACTATATAGGTTTATCTGGTTACGATTATTTAAGTGGCGAAACTTCTTTACCTAAACACAATTCACTAGAAATTGATGAAGTAAAAGATAAATTTCCGCAAATAAAAACAGATGACATGATTGGTGGTTACATCTACTACGATGCTAAAACCAATGATGCACGATTAACCAATGAAGTCATTCAGCAAGCAACAGAATTAGGTGCTATTGCTATAAATTATCTAACACTACAAAACTTTATTACTAATAATAATCAAGTTACAAGTATAGAATGTTTAGACATATTAAATAATCAATTGATTAATATACGAAGTAAAGTCTTTGTCAATGCAACTGGAATTTGGACAGATGAAACACTGCGAAAATTCAATCCAAATGATACACAACAATATATGGCTCCTAGTAAAGGCATACATTTAATTGTAAGCAACGACCATTTACCTAAAGATTGTGTGCTTTTATTTCCTACAACAAATAATGATGGACGAATGTTGTGGTGTATTCCTTGGGAAGAGAATTTGAATATTGTAGGAACTACAGATACAGATTATAATCAGTCTTTAGATACCATTTGGACAGAAAAAGAAGAAATAGATTATATATTAAATAGTTTAAATGCTCAACTAAAAAACAAACAACTTTCCTACGATGATATTTTAAGTGTGTATGCAGGATTACGACCTTTGTTAAACGATAACGATGAAAGTAAGAAAAGCAATCAACGCTCTAGAGATTATAATATTTGGTGGAACAACGATAACTTGCTGACTATTTCTGGTGGAAAATTGACTTCTTTCTTATCGATGGCAGAAAATACTATTTTAACCATTACAGAAAAACATATTATTAGTTCTAAACAAAATGAAGAAGTTGTTTTAGAAAGTTTAATTGACCAATTTAAAAATAAGTATGGCATTAAAAATGCTTCGCTAATTGCAGCAATCATTCAAGAAAATGAATCGTACTTACAAACAATAACTGATTTTAATTATACAATTGCCGAAGTTTTGTTTTTTATACGACACCAACATGCAGTACGATTAACCGATGTATTGACTAGAAGAACAATTATCTCTTATGCTATGCAACAATGGAATGAAGCATTAATTAATAGTATTGTCAGCATTATGCAAAAAGAATTACATTGGACAGAAGAACAAGTAGCTAACGAAATAGAACACTACAAAAAGGAATGGCAAATTATGCATTCTTGGAAATAATTTGAGTATCTTTAAATGAATAACTATGAAGATTGCTTTTATCATCAACGGAAAAATTAAGAAACTCAATAAAGTTGAACAAGAAATTAAATCTACTTTTAATACTTATACTATTGAATTATATATTTCTTCTTATGCTGGACAAATGTCTGCTTTATGTAAAAAAGCCATAGAAGAACAATGTACTCATTTCATTTTTGTAGGTGGTGATGGAACACTCAACGAAGGCATTAATGGCATTGTAGATTATTTTCAACTCAACGATAATAGAAACATCAACGATTTTGATTGGCATAAAATTGCTCAATTAAAAATTGGTATATATCCAGCAGGAAGTGCTAACGATTTTGTAAAAACAATTTATAAAAATACTACACTTCAAAATATAAAAAGTTTAATAGATAATAACAGTCAACAACTTACAGACATCGGTTGGGTGCAATATTACAACAACAATCAACAACAGTCGGTTCGTTTTTTTATGAATATAACTGATGTTGGCATGGGTGGCGAAACCGTAAAAAGAAAAGATGCCATGCCAAGTTGGTTAGGTGCAGACATTAATTATTTTTGGTCGATTACTTCAACATTAGCTACTTATAAAAACACCAGTGTACAAGCTTTTAATGATGATTTTTGTTGGGAAGGAAAAGTCGTCAACATGGTAGTTGCTAACGGAAAATATTTTGGTAATGGCTTAGGTGTTGCTCCAGATGCAAAAGTAGACGATGGCTTATTTTCATTTATCATTATTGGCGATGTTAGCTTAGGCGATTACTTTAAAAATTTAGGTACGGTAAAAAAATGTATTAAAATAGACCATCCAGAAGTGCAGTACCATCAATTTGAAAAAATTACCATACAATCATCAGATAAAAATATAATTACTATTGATATGGATGGTGAATACATTGGCAACGCACCAATGACACTACAATGCCTAACACAAAAAGTGTGTTTTATTAGATAAAATTTTTGGTATTAAACCTTTCTAAATAATCCATATCATTGATTAAGGTAGATTTTAATATTAGTTTCCAATTATTCCTACCAAGTAATCTATAATTATCTTGGCATTCTTCTAAGATTGTATTTTTAATTTCATCAATTGATAATCTTTTTAAATATTTGGAAATCTCTATCTCTAACTCAGAAATAATAATATCACTATTTTCTTTAAATCTTTCAAATAAATTAAGTTTATCATAATGATACTGTAATAGTTCAAAAAAGTTTTGTTCAATTCCATTTTTCGCATCTAAATAATACTCTATATCAATATCATTATTTTGCACTAATACTTTCACAAATAAATATTGAATATTAGGTAGTTTATCTATATAAAGATTTAAAAACTTTCGTTTTCCATTTGCTCTCCATATAGAACTTTTTTGTCCATTACATTTGGTACAGCTTGGAATTAGATTTAATGGATTCACAATAAATTCAGGAAATTCACTTTTGGGAAGATAATGATCAAATGAATTTACTTCACTTATTGTACAATTTTGACATATACTATTTACTCTATTATTTTCATCAGTAGTTAATAACACTTTTAATTTTTGCAATTTTTTATTCTTGTAATTATATAAATTACCTAAATCTTCTTCTTCAGGATTACTAAAATTATGAGGCAATAAATTCTGTAATTTATCTAACTTAAAATTAGCTATATATTCTTTAATTTTTATTTTTATTATAGGATTTAATATTATTAATCTATCTTTATAAGCTTGGTCAGATTTTCTTTTTTTTTTACTTGCAACAATTTGTTCATGAAAAGTAAAACAATCATCTATGTATGCTTTTATATTCTTCATCGTAATAATTGGCTTTTTATATACAATCTTAAATTTAAACTTAAAGGTATATTATCAGACTCTATACTTTCAATAATTTCATTATAAGAATAATCCTTCTCTATTAATTTATCTATTATTTTTTTATACTGTTTTGATATCTCTTTATTTCCGAAAACTTCTTCTGTTAAATTTGATAGATTTTCACCAAAAGACTCAATACTAATTTTCCTAATTGAACTTATACTTTCATGCCTTTCCATTACAAAAACATTTCTTGACAGAAGTTCTTGTATAATTAATGGTGAGTGTGTAGTAATTATACAATATGAATCAAAGCGATTTACTAAATCATAAATTAGATTTATCAATTGAGATATCGCATTTGGATGTAAATGTGTCTCAGGTTCATCAAAAAGAATAAGTGAGTCATACCTAATATTTGATAATATTTCCGAAATAATATATAGAATAATACTTTGTCCTGAACTTAATTGTACTTTTATTTTATTAAATTCTTCAATGCTAACTGTCAGTCCATTTGATTCTTCTTCCTCTACAATAAAACTGTCTACAATACTTTCATCTATAAATGTTAGTAATACTTTTCTCAATATCTTCATTCTTTCTAGAGACTTTATTTTTTTCCATGCGTTATGAAAACGTACAGCTCGTTGTCTTAAGGTTAATATTTCTCTTTTGCCTTGATTAATAGTATGCAAACCACAATAGACATAATTAAATATAGATGTTTTTTGAGGAATTTCAAAATTATCAAAAATACTATATGATACCGCAATTACTTTGCTAAAAAGTGGTGCTCTAGGTATAAAGCTCTCAATATTTTTTTTAGAGATATCTAAAGGTAACCTTGATACCAATTGAGTTTTTCCTGTCCCATTTTTACCTATAATAGCATAAATTCTATTAGGTGGTTGAGTATTTTTATTAAAATCAAAATTTATTTCTAATTCTTCTTTTGAATATTTAGGTTTGAACAAATATTTAAAACTATACAAATTTGTTAAGTTATATTCATATGATCTATGTTTAGCTTCTCTTAAAAGTCTTTCTGCGTTATCTATTCTTAGAAGTGACTTAATAAAAATAGTATTCTTCTCAAACTTATCGTGAACATCAGAAAAAAAAGCAGCATCTTTTAATGCATATAAAGTACTTTCAAATAATTTTCCTGTTGAATTTTTAAGATTCTCATAATAAGAAAAATGCTGTCCTAGTGAACAAAAAGAATCTGATAATGAATAAAATTTATCATCCAAAACAGAGGTTGTGATATAATCTTTACCATTAGTTATTTTAGTTTCACCTATATAGATTGGCTCTTCATCCTTCTTATAGAAAAAAAGAGCAAAAATTGTCCAAGCACTATAATCATTCCATTTATTGTTATGCACTAAAACAAAAGCAAGTTTATCTCTAGGTTTTTTATGTGATGAAAAGATATTATGTTGGTCATTTGGTGTTTTTACAACATAAAATGGAATTTGATTCTGAACAATATCAATAAATGTATCTTTATCCTCAAGTTTTTGTACCGAATAAATTGCTTGTTCATTCTCGTCATAATTATAAAGAGTTAAAACAAGCTCTTCTCTCTCAAGATATGAATTAATAAGTAACACAAACTTCATTACTTCATCATCATTGGTTCTATATTCTGCCTTAACCAAATTTTCAAGAAATCTAAAATAGATATTATCATCTTGAAATAAGTTTAGTCTTTCTAAAAATAAATAATCAATAGTCCAATCATCGTTATTGACAGTATGTTGAATAATATCTCCATACGCATCTTTAAACCTAGAATCACTAGATGGCATTTCATGTAAATCCCAAATATCATTTAGAAATGTCAACATCAGTTCATTATGATTCATAAAACTAAAAAGATTAGTCTCTTTTTGTAAGGCTCTAAATAATTCTGATTTTGTTTTATTTGATAGTTTCATAAATTTAAACCGAATGAGTGTAAAGATCCAATATACAAATATTATATAAATAGGTATTAATTCCTACTAGTAAAGATTTTATATTCAGGATATTTCTAAAAACCACTTCACTACATTTTATTATACTAAGTATATAAACCAAAATTACGCATTAGGTCTTTTTATACTATGAGTTCCACACATGGTTACTCAAATTGTAGTATTTCATACTTCTAGTTCTAATACTAAATAGCATTCAAAACAGCTTTATTCTTTTATATTTTGAAAGCATCAGCATCTTTTAATGAGTGACACTGATGGGAAAAATATTTTGATACTGTCGGAAGAAAACTTCCGACACCACGAAAATCAGATAATGAGTTAAAAGTATTTTTTAAATTTCAGATAAATGCTAAAACAAGTTCAGTTAGCGTTAGAATAATTTAGCTTTCTAGCAAATTGTCTAGTATCTAAGAATCTTGGTTCTAGAAATCTAACTACTACATTGTATAAGATAATTTTAAAATTCCAGTTGTTCCCATTACTGGAACGCCTACAAATTTTTGTTGTTTTCTGCTATAAACATTTTGCACCGATACCGTCGCATTAAAATGGTCGTTCCAAAACTTAGGCGTATACGATATATTGATATCCATATCGTGAGTTGGATTTTGGTGTCCAATAAAATTACCAGAGTTTACAGGAAATCCTGCATTCCACTGAAACTGTGCATTTAAATTCAATCCAATTTTTTCAATATAATAATTCATACCTACATTAAACTTATGTTTTGGTGCATTCATTGCTACATAAGTAAATACCGCATCGTCTTTAATAGGAATAGAATCTTTACTCATCCATGAATAATTAGCCGACAAACTAATACTTTTAGACAAATATAATTTTGCACCAACATCTAATCCGTATAAAGTAACATCGCCAATATTTCTAGTAACCAATAACATATCTGCACCATTAGTTTCTATTGGTGTTATTACGCCTATTGGCAATGCGTTTAATGCATCTTGAAATAAATTCAATAGTTCATCTTCGCCAGTTCCGTTGCCATTACCACCTAAATCTTCATTATTATCTAATAAAGCATCTAAAGCAGTTTTAATGCCTTCGTTATTTGGATCATTATAATTCGCAGCAATTTCTGGTGCAACTACTGCTAGTAATTGAGCAGCATCAAACTGTACTGTTGGTGTTGTTAAAGTAACTGGTGCAATGTAGTTTTTAAAATCTGTACGATATACATCAACAGATAATCCTAGCATTTTTGCAATAACACCTTTGTAGCCAATTTCGTAGCTATAAGTTAAAGATGGTTTTAATCCTTGTATATCTTTAGTATTTTGCCAAGTGGTATTGTCTTCAAAATTTCTAGTAGTTGTATTTAAGTTTTTTACGACATGTCTGATAGAATCTGGAATTGTTCCTGGAGCTAAAGCACCAATTAAAAGATCTGCTAATCCACCTAATGGACTATTTGGATCGAAGCCAAACTGTACTAAAAACTGTTCTTTAATTGCACCTAAAACACCATTCCATGCTAAGTTGTTAATACTACCATCGTTTACATTATAGTAAGCATCTGCTGTTGTACCATAAGGCGATTTAAATTGTGGCAATAATTGGTTATCATAATATGGATTATTGGCAAAGCTGTAATGAAAACCATTTCTTGGTGTACCTACATTTCTTACTTCTATATCTTGAGGAATCTCTGCTTGTTTTGCATCTACAAAATATCCTGCAATACCTGGTGTTTTATAAGCTCTATTAAATGTAAATCTAAAATTATGACCTGTTCCTGGCTTGTATGATAATGCTAGTTTTGGCGAAAACAATACTTTTTTGTTGACTGTATTATAATCTAAACGAGAACCAGCTACTAATGTTAATCTTGGATGCAGTTGATAATCTCCTTGAAAATAAATTCCATATTCATCTAAATTGTCTTTGTCTTCATTTTCTCCGTTGATAGTACCATCTGTATTTGGTCTATTCCAAAAAGCATCAAAACCATATGATAAATTGATTCGTTTAATTATGGTAGATGAGTTTTGAATTTGTAAAGCATACATTTTAGATTTATCGATATACATTCCACCAGCTGGAACAAAATAAGAATCGCCAGAATTATTGCCATTCATATAAGTTTGTATGAAGAAGTCTTTCCAAGAAAATCGTGCTTGTGCATAGTAGTAATTCCAACCTTCGTTTTGTAATGCACCAACTGGACTAGCAATAATGCCATGTGTTTTTGAAAATCCACCATTCAATACAAAATTAAAGTCTTGTTTAAACCTAAAATCCATTCTTGCATCTACAGAACCATTGTTAATTTGTTCGTCTCTTTCATTAGTTACTTCAGTACCTTTTCCGTTTTGGTCGATTGATCCATCAGCCAATAAATAATAAACACTATCGCTACTTGCTCTAAATTTTATGATTGTACTTGGATCGCCTAAATCGTCGTATTTCCAATCTAATGCTCTAAAATATTTAGCAGATACTTTGTAACCAATATCTAAATTTGGTTTTTTGTTCATAATGGTATCCGCATGATAAAAAGAAGCACCATAAATACCTCTTTTCAGTAAAGAAGACTCATCAAATCTAGGAGAATTTGGGTCTTTCATTAGCAAAGTATCTTTAATTTTTTGTCTTGCACCAATAGTAATTCCAAACTTAGTTTTTTGTTCGTCAATTGGCGATTTTGTAATAATGTGAATAACACCATTATTAGCACTTGGTCCGTATAATGCAGAAGCTGGTCCTCTTAGCACTTCTATTTTTTCAATATCATCATCAGATTGTGCTAACATTTGATACTGACTTAAACCAGTATTTGGCAACTTTGCTACACGATAATCGGTTAGTGTTAACACATCTGTAGTAAAAAATCCGTTAAAACCTCTTATCGATGGATTTGCTCCTTGTAAACCAGTTTGCATCATGTGTACACCAGCAATATCTTTTAAATGTCCGCTAATGTCTGTAGTTGCTTTACTTTGAATTTCTTTGGTATCAATAGTAGAAATTGAAGCTGGAGCATCTAACATCTTTTCTTTTCTTCTAGAAGCAGAAATTACTACGGTATTAAGTTGTAGTGCTTCTTCTTTTAAGCTAACATCTATAGTTGTTTGATTATCGATAACAAATGATTGTTCTTCATAGCCAAGATATCTATACACTACTGTTTCGCCTTTAGCTACTTCTAGTTCATAATTACCTTCAAAATCGGTAACAGTACCTTTCATTTTATCGCCATCTACAAAAATATTTACACCAATTAATTCTTCATTAGTGATTGCATCTATTACTTTTCCTTTTAACAAAATGGCTGTAGTAGCACTTTTAGTATTTTTTGTTGACTGACTGAATCCATCTATTATAAAAAAACTTAATATCAGTAAAAATATCGCTCGCTTCATATTGTATATTTACCACACAAATATCTAGCTAGAATTATAAAAAAACCGAAAATAAAATTAAATTACTGTTGATAATTGTAAATTACCAATAAATGAGTACTAGAAAATGATTATTAAACTAGCAAACTAGTTTTTTTTGAATTTAATATCTAATTATAATATTGGTTTTGCACATCGTTTAGTAAGTATTGCTTTTTTATAAGTAGCTTTACTTTTACCTTAGCTTTTTAATGATGTCTAATAATACAGAAATAACAGAAAATGGTGTTATCAATAAAGACCGAATGCTAACTACAGTTGGATTTGTGTCTTTATTTACTGCTATTTTATTGTTTATTGCCTTTATTTCTTACTTTTTTACTTGGAAAGCAGACCAAGATAAAGTACTTGATTTTTCATGGAAACTACTATTTAGCAGAGATGTTATTGTAGCCAATAAAGTGGGACGATTAGGTGCTCTGTTATCACATTTGTTTTTTTACGATTGGTTTGGTATCGCTTCTTTCTTGGTGGTTTCTTTTTTATCGGCAGTAGGAATAAATTTAGTACTAAAAGAAAAAATATTTAAAATACCTCGACTAGTTGTTAATACTATTATTTGGTTGATTTTAGGTGCTACTATATTTACATTTTTATTTCCAGATACAGAATTTCCTTTTGGTGGCAATGTAGGTAATCTATTTTATGAATGGCTTTCTACTTTACTAGGTAGATTAGGTGCTGGTTTATTATTATTAGCACTAACGGTAGCTTTACTTGGACTCAAATTCAAACGAATGTATAGTATTGCTAGTTCTAAAATAGCAGCATTACAACTTAAACGAAGACAAATTATTAATACAGCTAATCAGAATAAACATATTGATGAAAATTTAGAAAAGGAAGAAGGTTTTTCATTAGAATCTATTTTGCCAGATGACATAGTAGAACCAATTCCACATCAAAAAGATAAAACATTTGAAAAACTAAAAGAAGAAGACAAACTAGAAATCGACAATATAGAAATAGTTGCTGAAGACGAAAAAGATGCTAATAAAGATGAAGAAGATAGTAATTTATTAGAGTTAGAATTGAGTGATGACGATGAAAAATCAAGTAAAAAGAAAGAAAAAACTACTACAAAAGACGATTTAGACTTAGAAATAGAAACCATACAAGCTTTTGGTGTGATAGATAAAAATCAACTAGAAGAAGTAAAAGATGAAGAGGAAGTTGATGAAGATAGTATAAGTAGCGAAGACGATAGTGATGATGATGCAGAAGAATTTGATGATGACACGCTCTACGATCCAAAACTAGATTTAGGAAATTATCAACTACCAGACACTAGTTTACTAGTAGAACATGGCGATGGCAATATTGAAATCAACAAAGACGAGTTAGAGAAAAACAAAAATCAAATTGTAGAAACACTAAGCAACTACAATATAGGTATTTCTAAAATAAAAGCTACGGTTGGCCCAACAGTAACTTTGTACGAAATTGTTCCAGACAAAGGCGTGCGTATTTCAAAAATTAAAAATTTAGAAGACGATATTGCATTGAGTTTATCTGCTTTAGGTATTAGAATTATAGCACCAATTCCAGGAAGAGGTACTATTGGTATCGAAGTTCCGAACGAGAAAAAGAGTACGGTGTCTATGCGTTCTATGTTAGATGGCGAAAAATTCAAGAACACAGATGCTGCTTTGCCTGTTGCCATTGGAAAAACTATTTCTAACGAAGATTATATTTTCGATTTAGCAAAAATGCCACACTTATTAATGGCTGGTGCAACTGGTCAAGGTAAATCGGTTGGATTAAATGCTATTTTGGTTTCTTTGTTGTATAAAAAACATCCAGCAGAATTAAAATTTGTATTGGTCGATCCAAAAAAAGTAGAGCTAACACTGTTTACGCTAATAGAAAATCATTATTTAGCACGACTTCCAAACGAAGAAGAATCTATCATCACCGATACCAAAAAAGTAATTCACACTTTAAATGCTTTGTGTATTGAAATGGATGAAAGATATGAGCTATTAAAAGCGGCCAAAGTTCGACACATTAAAGAGTACAATAAAAAGTTTTTGAGTCGAAAATTAAATCCAAATAATGGACATCGATTTTTGCCATATATTGTTTTAATTGTTGATGAATTTGCCGATTTAATGATGACTGCTGGTAAAGAAGTAGAGCAACCTATTGCACGATTAGCACAGCTAGCAAGAGCTATTGGTATTCATTTGGTGGTAGCAACACAACGACCATCGGTAAATATTATTACTGGTACAATTAAAGCCAACTTTCCTGGAAGAATTGCCTTTAAAGTTACTGCAAAAGTAGATTCTAGAACTATTTTAGATGCTAGTGGAGCAGATCAACTTATTGGAAGAGGAGACATGTTACTGTCGCAAGGTGGCGATATTATTCGTTTACAATGTGCCTTTGTAGACACACCAGAAGTAGAACTCATTACTAATTTTATTGGCAAACAAAGAGGTTATCCAGAACCATATGAATTGCCAGAATATATAGATCCGAAAGAAGAAGGCAATAGTGCAGGCATTGATATGAGCAAAAAAGATGTTTTGTTTGAAGATGCTGCTCGTGTAATTGTGTCTAATCAAATTGGTTCTACTTCATTAATTCAACGAAAATTGGCTTTAGGTTATGCTAGAGCTGGTAGATTAATGGATCAATTAGAAGCTGTTGGCATCGTTGGTCCTAATCTTGGAAGCAAAGCAAGAGATGTTTATGTAAAGACCGATGAAGAATTGGAACGAATTTTGCAGGAATATTCCTAAATTATTTTATTGTTTAACCCATTTTATTATAAATAACTGATTATGAATTTGTTGTTTACTTTTTTTACTAGTTTACTTCTTCTGTTCACACCAAATAAACAGAACAATGCTTCCAATAATGATGCAAAAGCCAAGGTTATTTTAGATAATGTTAGTAAAAAATATAAATCTTATAAGTCTATTGAAGTAAGTTTTAAACTAACTACCGAAATACCAAATAAAAAAGCAAGCATAGAAGAAGGCAAAGTGTATTTAAAAGGAGAAATGTATAAAATACAATTGGGCAATCAAGAAATTTATTGCAACAAAACTGCTGTTTGGACTTATCTAAAAGATATTAATGAAGTTCAAATTAACGATTATGAGCCCAACAAGAGCGAAATTTCTCCAGCCAATATGTTTAATATCTATCAATCCGATTATAACTATATCACCAATACCTCTGAAAAAGTAGCTGGTATTACTTGTAAAACGGTTGACTTAATGCCAAAAGATAAATCTAAACCATACTTTAAAATTAGAATTTGGATAGATGCCAACAACCACATTAAACAATTAAAGATTTTTGATAAAAATGGCTCTAGATATATTTATACTGTAACTTCAACAAAATCAAATACAGCCAATAGCGACGATTTTTATAAATTTGATCCTAGCAAACACCAAGGTGTATATATCGAAGATTTAAGGTTGTAAGTAATTTTATTAGCATAACCTGTTATACATTCGACTGTCATTCCTGCGAAAGCAGAAATCTTAATCTTTTATGATAGATTCCATTTATTTTTTCATTCCTCAAAATTATGGACGAAGAAAGAGCAGGTAGGTCTATTAATCTGTAATTATTACTACAAATTCATTTTGATATGGATAGAGTTGTTCTTTAAGCAACGCTATTGTTTTTTTACCATATTTAGCATACTCACTAGAAAAATTTTCTACTCTTTCTTGTAAAATACCATTTGGAAACAATTGTTCTTTTAGTTTAGCAATTTGATTTATAGCTGTTTCATTTTGCGACTTTATAGCTTTGCTAAATTTCTTTTCTATATTTTCTATCGCTTTTATTTGTTTTTGTTGCTCTGCTTCTACAAACGATTGCATGGCACTATCAATGGCATTAGTTTTTTGTTGAATAATTTTAAAAATTCTGCTCAACAATGCTTTCTCTTCATCTAACTGTAAGTCTTCTTGTTTGTGTTGAACAAATTGTTTAATTAAATCATCTTCTCGTTTAAATATTTCTTCAATACTAATATTTAACTTATTCATTTTTTCGTATTGATATTTATTGATCCAAAGTACTGAGTTTCTTAAAATTAACTGTGGAAATGGTATTTGGTAATGCTCAAAAACTTTTGGCAATTGCATCCAATATTGCAACTCTCCTGCTCCGCCAACAAATGCAACTGCTGGTAAAACTTGTTGTTGAAACAATGGTCGTAGTATTACATTCGGACTAAATTTTTCTGGATAATTGTCTAATTCATGGATGATTGCATCTTTAGAAAAAATCAAATTAGTATCTACAATTTGGTATTGATGATTGTCTAACTCAATTCTATTTCTTCCGTTTTCATCAACAAAAAATAAATTGATAGCTCTTGCGTATGCTTGCGTTTTATAATTATTGGCTTGTAATATTTCGTTTTGTTGTTCTACTAATGCTTTTGAAGATTGATGTAACAATTCTTCTTTCATTACTGTTTTAAATTGTTGCTTAAAGAAATTTGTATTACCATCAACAATAACTAAACCATCATTTCCAAACAATTCATTAAGTAAATATCTTGTTGCTTGAGCCAAATTTTCTTTTGCATAAGCTTTTTCAAACAAGTCAATTACTTCATTCGCAAAAGGTAAATCGCCCAAAATTGTTTTTATTTCAGCAATGCAAGCATCAATACCAACAGTACTATAATTTCCCATAGCACCTTTTTGTTGATTTTGCCATGCTATGTCTTTTCCAAAAACAGTAGTGTGATTGATTTCATCAAAATCGTGGTCTTCACTTCCCAACCAAAAAATTGGAACAAATTGATAGCTTGTAAATTTTTCATTATACAACTTACAAGTATTAATCGTGCTTATAATTTTATATAAGTAATAAAATGGTCCAGTAAAAATATTGAGTTGATGTGCTGCTACTACTGCAAAGCAATTATTATTTTCTAACAAGTTGATATTTTGTTGAATGGTATCTGTTGTAGAAAAATTGTTATACTGATTTAAAATTTCTTGTACTAATTGGCTTCTATCAAGCAAAAAATTATTTTGTTTGGTTTGAATGATATTCGGTAAACTATCTAAACCAAATGTGTTTGGTAAAATACTTTGAATGCTAGATTTGTTTTCTATATAATCTATAACCGATGAAGCCAACTGATTGGTTTGAGCAAAACTCAAGTGTTCTATCATCATACACCATGTTTTTGTAAATAGCTTTCTACTTGTTTTACCATTTCTTCTGAACCTATATATATTGGTGTCCTTTGATGCAATTCTACATAATCTATATCTAAAATTCTAATGAACCCATTAGAAGCTAAACCACCAGCTTGTTCTTGTATAAAAGCCATAGGATTACACTCATAACCAACTCGTAGTTTTCCGTTTACATCCATATTAGTAGATGGATACATATACAAACCACCTTTAATTAAATTTCTATGAAAATCGGCAACCATAGAACCAATGTATCTTAAAGAACCAGCTTTTTTACCATCGGTACTGGTACAATAATCTAAATATGCTTGAACGCCTTTAGGAAATGATTTATAATAACCTTGATTAACTGAATAAATATTAGAGTTTTTAGGCGTTTTTATATTTGGATGCGACAAACAAAATTCACCAATACTTGGTTCTAGTGTAAAACCATCTACACCATTACCAGTTGTATACACCAACATAGTAGAAGAACCATAAATAACATATCCAGCTGCAGCTAACTCACTTCCGTTTTGTGTAAAATCTTCCAAGGCACATAAATCACCACTTTCTGTTTTTCTTTTATAGATAGAAAAAATAGTTCCAACAGTAGCATTTACATCTATATTAGATGAACCATCTAAAGGATCAAACAATACTACATACTTCGCTGTTTTTCTACTAGGAAATGCAACAATATCATCTTCCTCTTCAGAAGCAACACCAGCACACTCGCCACTATTTTGTAAACACTGCTTTAAAATATCATTAGCAAATTCATCTAACTTTTTAACTTCTTCTCCTTGTACATTTGTTTTCTCTGCCTCACCTAAAATATTATCTACCAAACCAGCTTTTCGTAAATCTCTATTCACAATTTTACAAGCCAAACCAATATCTCTTAATAAACCAGACAACTCACCAGTTGCATCTTCAATACTTGCTTGTCTTTCTATGATAAATTCATCTAAAGTAATTAATTCGCTAACCTTATGCATATATTAAATTGAATAAAAACAAAGATAAAATTAAAAAGTAAAACACATAATTATTTATCTTTGCAGATTCAAAATTTTAAATAAAAAATGAGAGTTTTTAAATTTGGTGGAGCTTCTGTTAAAGATGCAACTGGAATAAAAAATGTAGCCAATATTATTGCTAACTATGGAAGTAAAAATAAATTAGTAGTAATTGTTTCTGCTACTGGAAAAACAACAAATGCACTAGAAGATGTTGTAAATGCATATTATAATAAATCTGCCGATTTAGCAGAAAAAGTAGCATTGGTAAAAAATAATCACTTAAAAATTTGTAGTGACTTGTTTGATGAAAACCACGCTGTTTTTGATACTATTGAAAATATATTTAACGAGTTGCAATGGCAATTAGAAGAAGATAGAATGGAGCAATACAATTATGTATACGACCAAATTGTATCGCAAGGAGAAATGTTGTCTACGCAAATATTATCTGCTTATTTAAATGACATTGGTTTACAAAATCATTGGTTAGATGCTAGAGATGTAGTTAAAACAGATGCTACATACAGAGAAGCTATTGTTGACTGGACTTTAACTTCTGAAAAAATACAACAAACCGTACCTAGTATTATTGAAATGCAAATTGTAATTACACAAGGTTTTATTGGTTGTACTGATGAAAATTGTACGACTACTTTAGGTAGAGAAGGTTCTGATTATACCGCAGCTATTTTTGCTAATATTTTAGATGCCGAACATCAAACCATTTGGAAAGATGTGCCTGGTGTAATGAATGGCGATCCAAGAGTTTTTGAAGATGCTATTTTCTTAGATCAAATATCATATAACGAAGCGGTAGAGATGACCTTTTATGGTGCTACGGTTATTCATCCTAAAACCATTAAACCACTACAAAATAAAAATATTCCATTGCATGTTCGTTCGTTTATCAATCCAGATGGAAAAGGAACTATAGTTGGCGAAAAAGACCAAGCTAATTTACCGCCTATACGAATTGTAAAAAACAACCAATCGTTAATTACGCTACACACCAAAGATTTTTCTTTTATACAAGAAGATGTTTTGGCTGGTTTAATGCATGCTTTTCATGAAGCTAAACTTAAACTCAATATGCTACAACAAGGTGCTATTTCGTTTGAAGCGGTTGTAAATGATATTCCAGAAAAAATTGAAGCGGTTAATACAATTTTAGCGAACGATTTTACTATTGCCATTGAAAACAATTTAAGTTTACTTACCATTAGACATTACGACGAAGCGACTATAAGCAAACACCGACAAAACAGAACGGAGTTACTAGCACAAAGAAGCACCGACACTTACCAAGGATTGTTGAAGTAAAATATAGACACTAGATATTTAGATAATAGATTCTAGACTATTTATATCACTTATAGTATCTATAAATTATGAAAAATTATTCTTCGTTTTGTGGAATTGGTTCATCTTTCATAAATGCTTCAAATGAACCAATAGGAGCAAAATAGTTAAAAGTACTCGTCTTTGCGAAATTTTGAGGAACGAAAAAATGAAGCAATCTATAAAAGATTGAGATAGCTTCGTAAACTCAATATGACGGTTGGAAGTAAGAGATAGCTTCGTCGTACCTCCTCGCTATGACGGAATATATTTAAAAGTTCCTGAAATAAATTCAGGATGTAGTTTTGTGCCATTTTTCATTTACTGGTTGGTTTTATTACCAACCTTTTTTTTACAATCGTCTTTGCGAAATTTTGAGGAACGAAAAAATGATTAATCTATTTTATTATAGAATAGCACTTGTCTTGCTGAACTTGACTGTCTTTACCTGTCGATAGACATAATACAGAACAAGTAGATTCCAGTATCTCTTGTATCGATAAAGGATAATATCTGTATAATAACTAGTACTCAACAAATACACTAAAACAATAAGATAAAATATGTTTTATTTAAACATATTTCATCAATGTATAGTCAAACAAGAAAAAATTAGTCTAATTTAGTGCAGTCATAAGGAAACTTGTAACAGCACTAATACTAAAAATTAATTTAACTTTAGTATATTTATACTTTAGTGAACAGATTCAACTTTACTTCGTACTTAACTTCTAATGTAAAAATTAGCGACGAGTTTGTAGAACAACTACTACAAAACTGTAGCATTAAATTGGTAAAGAAAAATGAGTTCTTACTACAACAAGGCAATGTATGTATGCATTCTTTTTTTGTAGAACAAGGTTTGTTGCGTCAGTTTATTATTGATGAACAAGGCAAAGAACACATCATACAATTTGCACCAGAAAATTGGTTTGTAGCAGACAGAAGCAGTCAGTTTTTTAAAGCACCAGCAATGACTAATATTCAAGCAATAGAAGAAGCTAAGTTGTTGATGTTAGATGAAAATATTATCAATCAATTGATAGAAAAAAATCCAGCTTATAATATATATAGTAATCAGCTATTACATAAACATATTTATAGTTTACAAAAAAGAATTTATCAATTATTAGCCAGTTCTGCTAAAGAGCGTTATTTAGATTTTGTAAAAACCTATCCAGATATTTTATTACGAGTACCACAAACAATGGTAGCTAGTTATTTAGGTATTACACCAGAAAGTTTAAGCAGAGTTCGCAAAGAATTAGCACAAGAGCATATGCTATAAAACAGTGTTAAAGTTATTAACCACCTTAATAATTCCCTCTCTATATTTTTTTCTTATTATATACAATATTTTTGTTTATATTGAGTTATTATAATATCTTAAAGTATAGAGTAGAAACAATGAAAACATTTTTAATTAACCTATTTTTTATAATATGTACTTTTACTGTAAACTCTAAAGATTTCGATTTTTTTGATTTTCACCATAATGTATTATGGAACTATTATAATGAAAACTATAAAACAGTTATAGATGAAATAAACAGTCATCAAGATAGTATAATTACCTATAATGATGTATGGCAAGGCATTTTCTTTAGATTGCAAATGTATTCTGCAATTCAATTAAAAGATAAAGATTTATTACAAGATTTAATTAATAAACATCAAGCATTAATAGATAGATATATTGGTTATGATGGTATTTATTTGGCAGAAGATTTTGACAAAGTAGCAGATAAAAAATTAAAGAATACCTTTAATGACAGTACTCAAGTTATTATAAACGAAACTATATCTGATAATGGGAACTATGAACTTGCTTATTATTTATTGAAATTAAATAGAAATAAAAGCTTTCATAGAAATAATGCAACATGGGAAACTACAGCCAATATGTTTGACTCTACATTTGTTATCGATTCTTTATTTATTAATAAAATAGACAAAATTTCTACAATACTAACCAACAAATATTTACCTAAAATTACAAAGCTTATAGATGAATATGGATTTCCTACAGCTAAAAATTATGGTAATATTGCTGATATTGCATGGAGCGTCATTCATCATTCTAATGATGAGACTATTGTTAAATACTATCCAACTATTGAAAAACTATATACCACTTATCAAATTTCAAGTATAGATTTTGCTTATTATTATGACCGTTATTCTTTAATAGTAAATAATGTACAATACTATGGAACTCAGTTTGTAAAAGACAAGGCAACTGGAAAATTTATTATGAGTCCAGTACAATTACCAGATGATTTAGAAACTATAAATGAAAGAAGAGCAACAGTGGGTTTAGATTCTTTAAAAAACAAAGACTTTAATTATTAATTAAATATATTTTTATTTATAAGGAAATATATCACCTTCTGGTTTTTCGCAACCATGTGATAGTTCTTCTTGATGTTCAATAAGTTGGTCGAACCAAGTTTTTATTGGGTCATTAATTCTATGAATAAGATCACTTAAGTTAGTATCTGCTTCAGCTGCTTTTAACATCCAAGCAACATTTGGATTTATTTTACCTGTTTTATTGCCTAATCCAGGAACAACAGCAGACAGTCTATAAACAGTAGGAGATTCTGCCCAATAATCTGTAGTTTGCATTGGAATTAAACTAGGATAATCAGACCAAGCTTCTATAAATGTAATTTCACCTTGGTCATTAAAAGTAAACTCTTCATAAATCGGACATTTTTCACCACTGTAATCAAAAATTACATGACATCTACAAAAAGGTTGTTGGTCAAAAAACTGACAATCAATAGTGTCATAAGCTGTAGGATTTAATTTAAGCACAATATCAGAAACAATTAATCCATCTCTAGTGTAGCCAGTTAATAATAACCAAGGTGGCCATTCCCAACGAACAACTAAATCTGAATAATTTGGTTGTACATTGGCTGGAACAGTTGACTCCATCGTTAAGAAATATTTTACACCTTGATCAATATAATATTCTGGTGAAAACTTTGGCGTTAGACAATTGGCATAAGCAGCTTCGCTATCGCAAGTAAAAGACTTATGTGTGGTAATATCTTTACTACAAGAACTTATTAGAAGCAGACTGAAAAGCACATAACAGTATTTTAAATAGGTGTTTTTATGAGAATATAGCATTGGTATTAATCTGTTTTTAGTTGTATTGAAATTCTATTATAAAGATATGAAATTTGGAGTTTTGTTTTGAAAAAAATGTATAATTTGTTTCCTATAACTTATGGTTTAAGCATTAGATATTTTATCAATACTACAGATAAGAGATTCTTCGCTTCATTACATTTCGCTCTGAATGACGAACGGTATAATAAATTGTCCTACAACAATACAATATCATCTGCGTGTGCTAAAATCGTATTTTTTGTTGGATTTTTTATTTCTTCAGATGCTGTCTTTGCTCGTGCAATTGCAATAGTATTATTTTCTATATCTAAAATTTCTATAGCTTCTAGTGCGTTAAATTCACTAATGATATTTTTAACACCAACAGCCAATAAACTTTTTCGTTCTAGCAATGCTTTCTTCGCACCATCATCTACTATAATTTTTCCATTGATGATACTTGCACTTGCCAACCACTTTTGCTTGGCTGTTTTTTGAATAGGTTTGGCTATACAAACCGTTCCAATTTTATCTGCTAATGCATCGTTAATGGCATTTGGAGCTTTGGCATTGAAAATATGTACTTTAATTCCCATTAATGTTGCCAATCTTGCATAAGTTAGTTTACTCAACATACCACCTAAACCACTTGATGAAGTTACTTTTTTTACATATGACATCACTGTTTCATCAAAATCGTATATGGTTTTTACTAATTGATGATTATTGTCTAGCAATCCATCAGTACTTGTAGCAATGAGCAGTACTTGTGCATTAAAATTTATTGCTAGGAGAGTAGCTAGTTCATCATTGTCTGAAAATTTTAATTCGAAAGAAGAAACGACATCATTTTCGTTGGCAATAGGAATGATATTGTTTTTCCAAAGTTCTTGATAAGTGCTACGAAGTTGTAAAAATTTATTTCTATCAGAAAAATGTTCTCTTTCGCATAAACTCTGTGCAATAGCAATATTATATTGTTGAAAAGCTTTAGTATACTCATGCAATAACAAAGGATTTCCAATTGCAGCAGCAGCTTTTCGTTCTTCAATTTTTCCACTATAGTTTGTAAGAAACTTTTTTCCTGTGCCAACTGCACCAGAAGAAACTATAACTATATTATATGTGTTATTTAGATGTGATAATTGTTCTGCAATAGCATTAATTACATCTAAAGCAACTTCGCCAGTACTATTTGTTATACCAGAAGTACCAATTTTATAAACTAAAACAGGTTTATTCATAATATATTATATCCTACAATAATTTAAAAAATAATTGACTATACTGTACAATTGTTGTTGTGCTATGGTTAAATCATCATTGACGATAGCAATATCAAAATGTTTTTTTTCATATATTTCTTGACTTGCTTTTTCTAGTCGCTTAGCAATTTTTTCTGATGAATCTGTGCCTCTTTTTTCTAGGCGTTGTTTAATGACTACCAAACTCGGACAATCAATAAAAATAGACAATGGTTTAAATTTTAAATTTTTCATGATATTGATGGCACCATACACATCAATTACCAATAGTGGAAATTTGTTTAGTTGATTTATTCTATCTAACTCTGATTTAAGTGTACCATAGAAATTGTCTTTATAGACTTCTTGCCATTCTAAAAATTCGTCTTGAGCTATTTTTTGCTTAAACGCTTCTACAGAAATAAAGTGATAATCTTTACCATCTACTTCACCATCTCTAATTGGTCTTGTAGTAGCAGAAACAGAATATGCCAATTTTGGAAACTGTTGCATTAAGGCATCGCCGAGCGTATTTTTACCAACTCCTGATGGTCCTGAAAGAATGATGACTTTTTGCATACGCAAAGATAAACAAGCAAATTAGAATATGGTAATGAATATTAAAAATCTCTGTAGTATATTAAATATTACTTTTTTATGCTACTTTAAATTCTGCCTTATTCATTTCTACACTAAATTTTACATTGGCTTTTAATGCTTGAAAAACTTTTAATATTGTTTCAATAGTAACATTTTTAGTATTCCGCTCTAATTTTGAAATTTGTGATTTTTGAACACCAACTAATTCTCCTAATTGTTCTTGAGTGAGCTTTCTTTCTTTTCGAACTGATTTTATCATTATTCCAAGTAGTTCCATTTTTAAGTCAAATTCGTATTTGTCTCGTACTGGAGTACCAATTTTTCCTAGGTCTCTATCTTTTAATTCTTCAAGAGTCATCATGTTCATTTGTTTATCTTTTGTTGCCATATGTTTAACTTTCAAAATATTCGTTTCTTATTTTTTCTGCCTTTTCAATATCAACTTTAGGTACTTTATCTACCTTTTTAATAATACCATGCGTAGAAATTACTAAAGTTTCAGTATTATTTGTTTTGTCCCAAAAAGCGAATAGTCGATATTGTATTCCATTATATTTCGTTCTAAATTCCCAAATATTATCAGAAAGTTTCTTGAAAAGTTTTGGGTCAAGTCCAAGTTTAGCTCTATCAATATTATAATATATCTTCTCTCTCGTTTTTAAGTCTAAGTTTTCTAAAAAGTCAAGTGCCTGTTCAAGAAATATTACTTCAAAATTTTTGTTCATTCAATGATCGTATTAAATCTTTCAATACAAATATAAATAAAAAAGTTGAGTTATATAGAAACTTTTTGAATTTTGTTTTTATCTCCAATCATAATTTAATATACTCTCAATTAAAGATTTATTTAACTTAACCATATGATTTTGCATCCAGTAATTGAGTTGGTTAAATTAACAGAAGAAAATTATTCGAAAGAATTGAATAGTTATTTTTCTACTATAAAAAAAGTGCGAACTACTAAGTTGTTTAAATTAATTGTTGGTGCAAAAAACGACGAACAACTACAAAAAGAGCTTTTGTTTAAAAAACTATTTGGCAAGTCGTATTCTGAAAAAAATGATTATTTATGGCGAAATGAACTTCGTTTATTGAAAGAAGCTTTAGAAATATTTTTAATACAAAAAGAACATGAACACATTGTAAAAAATAATGAAGCATACAACAATTGGTTGTTGATACAAGCTTATGATAAAATGAAGTATCTACATGGCATTACTGAACAATATGAAAATTTAATTACTGAACAACATGAATATGCTTCGTACAATTTTGCTTTAGATGCACAATTAATTCTGCTACAAAATTTACATCATATTACACCAGATGTTGCTAAGCGAATTGATGCTTTTCCTGAATATATTGAAACTTGGAAAACATTATTGAAAGATAACTATGCTGTTGCTTGTTCACGAATGAATTTGTCGATTGCACAAATAAATTGGTTATGCTATGCACATAAAAAAGAAAATATAACACAACCTATTGAGGTCTATTTTACTGGAAAACTAAATGAAAACAATTTAAGTGTCTTTTATAATAATTATGCAAAATCATATTATCCAGAACTTAATTTAAAGTTAGAAAGTTTTGACAAAGCTATTGCTGCCATAGAAAAAATAATTCAAAAAAATACTTTGTATAACGAACAAAGTGTAGTAATACAAATGGCATTAGGTAAAGAATATTCTGCTAATGGACATTTTGCTAAAGCTCATGAAATTTTAAGTAAAGTAAAACTAAGTATCGATAAAGATTTTCCCAAACACAGAACTGTTTTTTATGTAAACTATGTTACCAATTTGGTAAAAAACAAAATGTATAAAGAAGCATTACGCGTTTTAGAACACGATTTTTCTACAGACAATTTGCTTTATAAAAACATGTTGCTACAAAGTAGATTACTATGTTATTTATATTTAAAAGATACCAATAATTTATCAAAATATATTTCTTACGATTTAGATTCAGCACCATTTCCACAAAACTATATGCTTAAAGTAATTAAATCTGCTTACTTTTATTTACTACAAGAATACGATACTGCTTTAAGTATCATCAACAGTTTGCTACAACCAAAATATGCAGAAGGTATTATGATATTTTATCAACCAATAGCTTTATTATATAAAAAATTATACACTATATCTCAAAAAAATCTACTACAAAAAAGAATGTCGGAAAAAGATATTTCAACACTACAAAAAATGATTGTAGATTTTGAGTCAGATTGTGATCCTGAAATAAAATTAGTTTCGATTTATACTTGGCTAAAAATAGAAATAGAATCTAATATTTCTAAAAAATAAATTAGCAATAAGGTATTTAATATTCAGATATTCAATTACTTACACAAGTACATCTAGCAAAATCACTCACAAAATGCCATTTTTTCATTTGGCTTCATTTTTTATTTGCTACAACTTTGTATTCATAAAACAATAACAATGAAAACAACAACAAAAATTATTGCAGCATTACTAATAGTATTAATAATATCCTGCGGAAAAGACAATTCTACAAATACAACAACTACTGTTGACTTAAAAGGAAAAATTGTACCATCAAATTCTATGTTAAAAGATGGCGATGTTGAATTTTATGATTTAAGAGATGCTAACAATCCAAAGAAAGCAGCGTTTAATATTGTAGGCACAACTGCAGATAATATACAACTACAATATGTAAAAAGCAGACCAATTGGTGCAAATACTATCATTGCAAATTATGGCAACTTATCTATTAATCACAACAATGAAGTTTATTTAGCAGATAGAAATTTTCCAAATTGGACAAACATTTCAAATGTTGGAGATTGGTTAATAATGAATAATGACAATACCAATCAACTATATCCAAGCTATCAAGATGATGAAGGCGTAACTGAATTATATGAGTATACTACATTCTTTGATGATTTTCAAGCAATAGGCAATTGGGCAAATGCTGGTACTATTAATTGCAATTTTGAAGTTTATGAAACTTATAATTCATCATACGATACAAGAAATTCTTTTTTTATTAATTTAAAAACACAAGAATATTTATTTTATTATAATATAAATTCTTCTGGTGGATTATTTTGGGGTTATAAAATTACAGACTTAATTAAAAAACCAAATGGAAATATGGATACTGATCCAATTGATTGGACGAAAGCAGATTTTGCTATTGCTTTATCTTACACACATAGCTTCTCAAGTATCACCTACAATTCAAAACCTGTTACGCTTATTATTTTTGTTGATTTAGATACCAAAACCTATGCTGAATTTACAAGAAATAAAGAAGATGATGCTATTAATGGAGCTGATAAAGGAAGACAAACTTTGTTAACTACTACTTGGCAACCACTCAATAATTTAATTAAAGGTTGGGATTTATAATCTAACTAAAAATCAAAAACCATAAAACAGAAAAACTTATTTCCAAGCAGCGTCCTCTACGAGAGACGCTGCGAGAACAGAACAATAATATACAACTATTTTTAATTAAAAACTATGTGTATTCATTTAAAACCTATAGAAGATTATTTAAAATCTATTGGCTATTTAGAAGTCTATCGAGGACAAGTATGGTCAGAAAATTGTAGAGAATGGATTTATTTCGATGCTGTTTTAAACATAGCAGAGTTACAAGAAAAATTCAAATTGAATAAAACAATTGTAGTACACGATTATCAAGATGTAAAAGTAGGTTCTGAATTAGGCATACTGTGTACAAAATGTTTTGACGGAATTATGGGCGTACATCCAAACGCAAGCTATGCAAAGTAATAAATTGATAATCAATATTTTATATCTAATATTTAAAAAAGAGTACTCACAAAATGCATAAAATTGAATTGTAAAAAAACAGACTAAAAACAAACTTTGTAACACAATAAAATAAAAAAACAAATATTAATCACAGTTAAAAATTTAAACAATGAAAGCAATCAAAAAAATCACACTAATCGTATTAATGTCATTATCTATTGTTACAACAGCATGTAGTAATGACAAAAATACAGACACGAACAGTACAGGTAAAACAGGTTCGTTTAAAATTGATGGTGTTGAATACACAGGAAACACTGAAACACAAACATTTTCAAATGGTAGTTATTCAATTATTTGTCAGCAAGACAATCCACTTAAATTAATTCAAATTACTTTTCACAACCAAGCAGAAGCAGAAGCTGGTGGCACTTTTACCGTAGATGATTATTCGTATGCTACCACTCCAACAGGAAAAGTAAATATTGGTGTAGATGGATTAACTTTCGATCCCAATAGCGTAAGTTATACTATAAATGTTAGTGGCAACAAAATTACCATTAGTAGTAATATTAATTTGACTTCTACAGGTGCAGGTACTACAACTACAACTGTAAATAGTGCAATCATAAATTTTTAAATAGATTATAACGCAGCGTCCTCTATGAGAGACACTGCTTGGAAGAAAAAAATATTAATTTTTAAAAACAAATAATTATGAAAAAAATAATTTTTATATCCATTGTATTTGCATTATTTTTTACAGCATGCAAAAAAGAAGATACGCCAACAGACGCAACACTACATGGCACTCGATTAAAAGCTTATACTGTTAAACATAATAGTAGTATATTCAAATATACCATTTCATACAACAGTTTTAATAAAATGGACAAAGTTGTGATGGAAGAAGATGGTTTAGTTTATCGTACTGCTTATCTCATCTATAAAAACGATAAATCATTAGACAGTATCATTTCTAAAAACTCAGATGGTTCTTTATATAGTGCTATGAATATTGAATGTAACAATTTTAACATAGTGCAATATAATACCCAATATACTAATACTACTGTAACTTATAATCGTAATGGATTTGTAGATAAAAGAATATACATTGATGAGTCATTTTTTAGAAACGAATATGGTGGAGATAGTGTGCTATTGTATTATAAAGACAATCCTGTTTCACCAGAGGTTTTGAAAATAAAATACAAACTATCTGCTACTATAAAAAATCCATTTTATATTACTGGATTTGAAAAAGAAGCTTATATAACAGGTGTTATTTTTTATTATAATAATTCTATGAATGCATTACTGCCAACTATAGAAATACAAGCAACTGAATATTATCCACTAAAAGTCAAAAATTATATAATAGAAGGTAATTTCAATGGCTATCCAACATCACGAATAAGAGACTACGAAATTTCAGAAACTTTTACTTACGAAGAATTTTAAATTTTGATAGTGTTTATTATAATAGCTTCTACAAGAGCAGTTATTGTGAGATTTAATTCCAATTAGTATATGTATTTTTAATAATTATCTTTGTTAATAGAGCATTTTTTTGGTGCTCTATTTTTTATTTGTAGTTAATTACAACTCTACTATTAAAAGAAACTTACTACTCAATACCAGCTATTGTCATTAATAATTTACACACCCAAGATTTCTAATTTATTTCGTTTCTAAATACACAATTATTAAAATCAATAATTAAACACTCTACACTAACGCATCTAATAATAATTCTACTGGATGAATCGCTTCTCTTTGTGTGCCATCTTTTATTTGATGACGACATGATGTTCCTGATGCTACAATTATTGTTTCAGAACTAGCATTTCTAACAGCTGGAAATAAAACCAATTCTCCTACTTGCATACTAACATCATAATGTTCTGCTTCATAACCAAAGCTACCAGCCATACCACAACAACCACTTGGAATATTTTCTACTTGATAATTTGTAGGCAAAGCACATATCATTGCTACTTGTGCCATATTGCTCAATGCTTTTTGATGGCAATGTCCATGCAACTTAATATTTTTTGCTTCGGTAGTAAATTGTGCTGCTTTTATTTTTCCTTGTTCTACTGCTTGAAACAAAAATTCTTCAATCGTTAAACAATGTGCTGCTAATTTTTTAGCTGCTTGCACTTCAGATTTGTCTACCAATCTTGGATATTCATCTCTAAAAGATAAAATTGCAGATGGTTCAATGCCTACCAATGGTGTATTTTTATTAATCCATGTTTTAAAAACAGCTACATTTTTCTTAGCTAATACTTGAGCTTCATCTAACAAACCTTTAGACAAATAGGTTCTTCCACTTTCTTCATGCTGTAAATAATCTACTTCAAAACCTAATTTATTAAGCAATTGTATCGTTTTGATTCCTATCTCAACATCATTATAGTTGGTAAACTCATCAATAAATAAATAAACTTTTCCTTTCTTTTCTTTTAATTGATTGATATTATTAATATTCTTTTTATACCACTTTTTTAAAGTTGTTTTAGCAATTAATGGCATAGTTCTTTCTGGTGCAACTTTTAAGATTTTTTTTATGCGATTACTAATAAATCCATTAGTAAACATAAAATTAGTAACAGATGGAACCATAGCTCCTAGTTTATTAAGCTTGGCAATTTTTGCAAATGCTTTAGCTCTAAACGGAACTCCATTTTCTTTATAATATTGATATAAAAACTCTGCTTTAAGTGTAGGAATATCTACATTAGAAGGACACTCGGAAGTACAACCTTTGCAAGACAAACACAAGTCCATTACTTCGTAAATTTCTTTGTGATTAAATTTATTGACTTGAGTTGAATTAGATAAAAAATCTCGTAGAATATTGGCTCTTGCTCTTGTGCTATCGTTTTCATTTTTAGTAGCCATATACGATGGACACATTGTTCCTCCACTCTCAGCCAACTTTCTACAATCGCCACTACCATTGCATTTTTCTGCTGCTCTTAAAATGCCTTGTTCTTCATCAAAATTAAAGACCGTTTCAAATTGGTTGGTTACTTGATTTTCTTCGTAACGCAAATTGACATCCATTGGAGCTGTGTCTATAATTTTCCCTGGATTAAAGATATTGTGTTCATCAAACGAAAACTTTAATGCTTTTAATAGTTGATAGTTTTTTTCACCAATCATCAAAGGTAAAAATTCACCACGAACAATACCATCGCCATGTTCACCACTTAAAGAACCACCATATTTTTTAACCAATTTTGCAGTGTCTAAAGCAATATTTCTAAAATCAGCTCTGTCTTTTTTATCTTTTAAATTAAGAATAGGTCGTAAGTGTAATTCACCAGCTCCAGCATGAGCGTAATACACACAAGCTTGATTGTAGCTATCCATCATCGCTTTAAAATCGGCGATATAATTTGGTAAATCTTCAATACGAACTGCTGTATCTTCTACATTGGCAATAGCTTTACTATCTCCAGGAATATTAGCTAATAAACCCAAACCAGCTTTTCTCAAACTCCACAACTTATTAATATCATCTGCTTGCAAATATGGAAAATGATAACCTAAGTCTTCATTTTCTAAAGTCATTTGCAATTGCTTTGCCTTCTGTAAACAATCTTTTAAATCGTCGTAAGAAAATTCTACACAAAGAATAGCTGCTGGATCACCTTCTATAAAAGCTCTATTTTTGCTATAAGTTTTATTGGCTTTGGTGCAATCTAACACTACTTTATCGATGATTTCGCAAGCAGTTGGTTGAAATTTCATAGCAATAACTGTTGCTTCTAAAGCTTCTTGTAGCGTTTGAAAATGTGCAGCAACGACTACTTTATTTTTTGGTGGACAGTTTACTAAGTTGAGTTTAATTTCTGTAATAAAAGCCAAAGTTCCTTCAGAACCACAGATTAATTCGCACAAATTAAAAGGTCTGCCATTTTCCGTAAAAGGTTTCTGTTCTAGTAATGCATCAACAGCATAACCTGTATTTCTTCTATGAATACTTTTATGAGGAAACTCTTTTTCTATTTCTTGTTGAATAGTTTGTTGAGATAAATTATCATAAATAAATTGATATATTTTTCCTTCTAATGAATTGATTTGTCTTTTTGTTTCAAAATCGGTATTGCTTATAGAAGCAAACTCTACGAAAGAACCATCGCTTAAAAAAGCTTTTAAGGACAATACATGATTTCGTGTAGAACCATAGACAATTGAATTCGTACCACAAGAATTGTTTCCAACCATTCCACCAATCATAGCACGATTTGCAGTAGAAGTTTCTGGCCCGAAATATAAATTAAATTGTTTTAAATATCTATTTAACTCATCTCGAATGACACCAGGTTGCACTTTAACCCAAGCTTCTTGTTCATTAACTTCTAAAATATTGGTAAAATACTTAGATACATCTACCACAATACCTTTACCAACAACTTGACCACCAAGTGAAGTACCAGCAGTTCTTGGAATTAAAGAAGTTTTATATTGATGTGCAAACTGAATGAGCAGTTGAATATCATTTTCTGACTTAGGATAACAAACGGCTAAAGGATAAATTTTATACACCGAAGCATCTGTAGCATAGAGAATACGCATTTTTTCATCGAAAAAGAGCTCACCTTCTAATTGCTGTTGTAGTGCTATAAGCTGTTCGTTATTTACCAATGTATCCATTAAACGATAAAAGTACAAAACTTAGTATTGAGAAAACCTGCTTAAATATTAATTAGTATAGAATTAAAGATTATAAAACTATTTTTTAGTTTTTGTAGGTGGCGTGTAAATGATATTATCAACATTTTCGAACTTAGAATAAAAAGTTTCATAGTCGATGGTTCTTTTTTCACCTTGCTCTTCTAGTATCAATTCTTTATCGTTGCTTGTCCACTTACCTTCTAACTCAAAATAAGTAACACCCATAAAATTTTCTTTATTTTCTGGTTCAATATAAATTTGTTGCATATAAGTTCCATCAATAAATAAAATTAAATAATAAATTTGTCGTTTAACACCATTTTGCACGAGATTTGGTTTTTCTAATTCAATTTTCCAAACAGTACCTGCTTTGGTAGTAGTTGTTTTATCTTCAGCTTTAGAATAATAAGCGGAAAAAACAAACATTAATATAAGTATAGGAACAGCAGTATGTCTTGGGTTAAAGGACATATAAAAGGTATTTGTAGCAAAGGTAGAACAAATTAATTTAATTATTAGTTTTAGTTTAATGAAATTTTATTATTTTTAAATGACTGTTTATTGGCTTTAAATTTTTTATAAATGATAAAATATATACTATTTTTTACACTTGGAATAATTACTTGGACTTTTTTAGAATATTGTATTCATCGATTTTTAGGTCACAAGAAAAGAAAAAACGCTTTAGTTAAAAAAGAACATTTAATGCATCATCGTTTAGGTGATTATTTTGCTCCGTTATACAAGAAAATAATTTTGGCAATAATTGTATTAAGTATTGCTACGCTTTTGCTAGCACTTCCTTTTAATATAGCAACAGGTTTTTCGTTTGCTTTAGGAATATGTACTATGTATATCCTCTATGAAATTACTCATCGAAGATTTCATGTTAAAGCTCCATTAATTCGTTATGGTTTAAGAATGCGTAAACACCATTTTTTTCATCACTATGGCAATCCAAAATTCAATCATGGTGTTACTACAGCATTTTGGGACAGAATTTTTAAAACCTATCAATCCGTTAGTCAAGTTAATATTCCTAAAAAAATGACGATGATTTGGTTAGATAGTAATAATGCTAAATACCAAAAACATTTTATTATCTATTAATAAGTACTGAAAAATAAAGTATAGCAGTTTGTTAATATAAATCTTTGCACTTTTGCAAGGCAATTATGGCTTATCCTATACTATTAGTAAGTTTATTTATTTTAGGTTGGATAGTAAAACAATTTAGTTTTACGCCAAAAACACTATATAAAAAAATAAATAAATTTATTATCTATTTACCATTACCAGCTATTACATTGACTAAAATTCCTTTTTTAGAACTCAGTTCGAGTGTAGTATTTCCAATTGCTTCTGCGTGGATAATCTTTTTCTGTTGTATTGCATTTGCTATCATCATGGGAAAAATATTTAATTTTAGTAAGGCGACTATGGCTTGTATTATTCTTTCTTGTGGATTAGGCAATACTTCTTTTGTTGGATTTCCAATACTTGAACATTTTTATGGGAAAGAAAGTATTCAATACGCTATTTTTGTAGACCAACCTGGTTCATTTCTTATTATGAGTACGCTTGGAATTTTGGTTGCCGTGTACGCAAGTTCTGGTAATTTTTCATTTAAAGTGATAGCAGATAGATTGTTTAAATTCCCACCATTTATTTGTTTTATCATCAGTTTAATCATTCCAAAAACATGGATCACTGGAACATTATTTGATGTTTTACATTATATAGGTATGCTCATGGTTCCATTAGCAATGCTTTCTTTAGGTATGCAATTTCATCTAAAGTTAAAATCGGTAGAGTGGAAACCTTTTGTAGTTGCTATTAGTTACAAATTACTTATTGCTCCATTAATTATATATGTATTGTTATTTATTGTTTTAAAAAAACAAGGACTAATGTACGATGTAACTGTTTTAGAGTGTGCCATGCCTCCTATGATTACATCTTCAATCATAGCATCAGAATATGGTTTAAATGAAGAGTTAGCTGGAAATTTACCAACATTAGGTATATTATTATGTATTCCTACGCTAGCATTTTGGCTTATCTTGTTACAATAATGAGTGATGCTAATTACGATATAATTATTGTTGGTGGTGGTGCTGCTGGATTTTTTGCTGCTATAAATATTGCAGAAATGCATGGCAATAAAAAAATACTCCTTCTAGAACAAGGCAATGCAGTACTTAGTAAAGTAAAAATTTCTGGTGGTGGACGATGTAATGTTACTAATGTGATTAGTAATCCAAAAGAGTTGATTCAGTTTTATCCAAGAGGAAGTAAGCAACTACTTGGTGCATTTTATTCGTTTAATAGTGAAGACATGGTGAATTGGCTTTATTATCATGGAGTAGAAACTAAAGTAGAAAAAGATGGACGAGTTTTTCCAATAAGTAATCAGTCGCAAACTATTATTGATTGCTTCTTAAATTATACTAAAGAATATAATATTGAATATTTGACTTCATCTAAAGTAATTGATTTTTATGTTGATGATAATTGGATAGTTAAAACAACAAATAATCGTTTTACAGCAGAAAAATTAATTATCACCGCTGGTGGCAATAAAACAATATGGCAACTATTAAAAAAACAAGGAGTACAAATTGTTGAACCTTATCCATCTTTATTTTCATTTAAGTCGAATGATAAACTGCTACAAAATTTAGCAGGAATAAGTATTAACAATATACATTTACAAATTTTAGAAACAACATTCCAAAATACTGGTGACATGATGATTACGCACGAAGGCATTAGTGGACCAGCAATTATAACACTATCTGGATTTGCAGCACAATACTTACATCAAGTCAATTATAATGCTACTATTCAAATTAATTTTATTAATATAAATACAGAGCAATGCTTTCAGCAGTTAAAAATATACAAACAAAACAATAGCAATCATTTAGTGTATAATTATAAACCATATGATTTAGCCAAACGATTCTGGCATCAAATACTACAACAATTGAATATTGATATTACTACTACTTATCAATTGTTAAGCCATAATACATTAATGGAATTATCCTTATTACTCACGCAGTATAAATTAAGTGTTTATGGTAAAAATACATTTAAAGAAGAATTTGTAACAGCAGGTGGTGTTGATTTAAATGCTATTGATTTTAAAACCATGCAACACAAAAGTATATCCAATTTATATTTTGCTGGAGAAATTTTAGATATTGATGGTGTAACTGGTGGTTTTAATTTTCAATCAACATGGACGACTGCTTATATATTAGCAAGTAGTGTATATTAATCGTTTACAAAAATCACAAAATTACCAACTTGGACAGCTAAATTTATGTTTGTATTTAGATCTTGTTCCACAACCGAAAGTACTATTTTTCATCTTAGTTTTACCTATATTCACTGCTACAGTAACTTGCATATGTAAAAACTGATCATTGTCTTGAACATCACCTCTTTGCTCTCCAATTCTATCTGTAGTAATTAGCGTACCTGTATTATCATACTGACCTTCCACAAAATTATAGGCAGTACTACCATACTTCCCTTCATTAGCTCTATTTTGAATATATTGTGCTTCGGCTCCATGTAATGCAACATAGGCAGGAATATCACTTGGATCAATATAATTAGTACTCACATCATCTATATAGTCTGTAAATGTTTGATGATACCAACCTTCTAGTGAAAGTGATACTCTTTTACTTACATTAAATTTAACACCAACTAAACCAATTAAATCTAGTGCTATTTTTTTGTAAGGACTTCCATATCCTGACAAACCTTGACCTTCAGTTCCTAATGGTTGTAACTTCACTTTATCTCCATTATATTTTGTCCAAGGATTAAACCAAAAGAACCCTAGTCCACCACCAACATATGGAGCCCATCTTTGTTTTTCTCCTTTTCCATGAACATGTTGATTATATTTCTTTAAATTCAACTGAGCCATTGCTTGAAACTCAATTATATGTGTAGTAAAGTTTAAATTTCTTCTAGCTCTAAACCAACTATCATCTGGATTATTATTAATTGTTGGAGGTGCTCCATCTGTATTGGCATCATCTGCATGCAACATTGCCCACATTAAATTACCTCTTACTGAAACCCATTCATTAAAGTTATAAGTATAGAATGCTGCCAAGCCAAATCTAGTTGCTGGAAAGTCAATATCTCTAATAAAAGGTGCTCCTGTTTTTTTAGCACCACCTAGGTCAGTTAATGGAAATGTAGGTCCTACTGCTAAACCGACTTGATGTCCTTTAGCATCGTCACCTTGTGCAAATGATTGAACACTTACACCTAATAAAATCATTCCCAATAAAACTTTAAAAACATTATTCATTAGCTCGAATTTTTAAGTTTAGCATAAAAGTACCAATTAATTTTAATTTATTCTATTTTTGACACCAACTTTTTTACATATTCTACAATTGTTAATATCATGACCTCTTGCTTTACAGTAAGTTCTGCCATAATATATCATTTGTAAATGTAATGCATTCCATTTATCTTCTACAAATATTTTTTTTAAATCTTTTTCTGTTTGTTCTACACTTTTACCATTACTTAAGCCCCATCTATACGCCAATCTATGAATATGAGTATCTACAGGAAATGCTGGCACACCAAAAGCTTGACTCATTACTACTGATGCCGTTTTATGTCCAACGCCAGGTAATTTTTCTAAATCTTCAAAAGAATTGGGTACTTTACCATTGTAATTATTAACAATTATTTTAGATAATTCGCTAATAGCACTAGACTTTCTTGGCGATAAACCACATGGTCTAATGATTGCTTTTATATCTTCCACTGCTACTTTCGACATTGCTTCTGGATCATCTGCTAAATCAAATAAAAATGGTGTTACTTTATTCACTCGCTCATCAGTACACTGTGCTGACAATAATACTGCTACTAGTAAAGTATACGCATCTTTGTGTTGTAAAGGAATTGGAGGATTTGGAAACAACTCTTCCAAGGTATCTAAAATAAAATTTGCCTTTTCTTTCTTAGTCACGAAACGAAGATATAAATTTGAACAGTATTATATCAAATTAAGTATTAACAATGATAAATATTTATACAGATGGTGCTTCGAGAGGCAATCCTGGCAAAGGTGGTTATGGTATTATTTTACAACACAACAAACATTACAAAGAACTTTCTGCTGGTTATAGACTAACCACCAACAATAGGATGGAATTATTGGCATGTATAGTTGCATTGGAAGCTCTAAAAAAGCCAAATTTAACAATTTCTATCTATACTGATTCTAAATATGTTGTGGATAGTATTAATTTGAAATGGGTTTTTGCTTGGATAAAAAAAGCAGATTTTGCTAAAAAGAAAAATAAAGATTTATGGCTTCGATTTCTTGCTGTTTATAAACAACATCAAGTAACTATGGTTTGGATAAAAGGGCATAACCAACATCCGCAAAATGAAAGATGTGATGAATTGGCTACACAAGCTGCTGATGGCGATAATTTATTAATAGATGAAGCTTATGAAAATCAATTAAATTAAGAAATTCGTCATTCCAAAAAATTGCGTAGTTTGCAAAGAAATTTATTTGAAATCTATTTATTATAATGTCTTAACTAATTTTAAATGCCCATTGAACTTTATATTGTAGTAATCATTACACTTTTTATTGGTTCATTAATATATGCTACTTTTGGCTTTGGTGATGCTTTATTTGCCATGCCTATTCTTACGCTATTTCTTGGAACACAAACTGCTACACCTTTAATGACTTTAAATGGTTTGCTTTTGTCTTCTTTTATGTTGATAATGCATTACCAATACATTGTATGGAAAGATGTTATTCGTTTATTACTTGGTGCTGTACTAGGAATTCCTATTGGAATTTTCTTTTTAAAAAATGGCAATGAACATGCAATTAAAATAATTTTAGGTCTGGTTATTATTTTATCAGTAGTGTATAATTGGAAATTTAGAAAACAACACCAGCATATCATTAACACTAATTTTGCTTATTTATTTGGATTTATTGCTGGTATTCTTGGTGGTGCATTTAATACTGGTGGTCCGCCTTTAGTAATATACGGAACTTTAAGTAATTGGCAACCTAACTATTTTATTGGCTCATTACAAGCTTACTTTGTTCCTAATGACATTATGATTATTATAGGACAAATTAGCAGTGGTTTAATGACCTTAGCAATAGTAAAACTATACGCTTTCGCTTTTCCGTTGGTGATGCTGGCATTGTATCTTGGTAGAAAAATTAGACAAAGAATTAGTGTAGAAAAATTTAATATTTATATCTATATTTTATTATTGCTATTAGGAAGTTTCTTAGTTATTCAAACAATATTAAAACTATTGCTTTAAACATGCTTACTTATCATTCCATCTAAACGATTGGTGCTCAAAATTAGCTAAGTCTAAAATTCTATCTACTACAGTTTGTGCTACTGCTTCTATTGTAGTTGGATTGCTATAAAAAGATGGATTTGCTGGACAAACTATTGCTCCTGCTTCTGTAACCATTTTCATATTGTTGATATGAATTAAGCTAAAAGGTGTTTCTCTAACTGCTAATATTAACTGTCTTCTTTCTTTTAACATTACATCAGCAGCTCTTGTCATTAAATCGTTAGAAATTCCATGAGCAATTCTACCTAAAGTTCCCATAGAACACGGACAAATTATCATGGTATCGTATTTTGCACTACCAGAAGCAAATGGTGCATTAAAATCTTGTTTATCGTAATAATTAAAACTTGAAATTGGTTCAAAATTGGTATTTAACTCACTTTTCCATACTATCTTGGCATTGTTACTCATTACTACACCTACCGTAATTGCTTGACTTTGCTGTAATAATTGCAGTTTTTCTAGTAATAATTTAGCATAAATAGCACCACTAGCACCAGAAATTCCTATAACAACTTTCCTTGTTTTCATCTTTTATTTCATTATTTTTAAGGATAATTGCAATATTGGTATTAAATTTGATATTACATAGTTAAACAAATTAAAAATGAAAAAGTTAAAATTATTTCCATTGTTTTTTATAGGTATGCTTTTTAGCGTATCTGCATCTAATTCTATAGAGAATAAAGATGACAATACAAACAATTGGACTAGTATAGATAAAGCATTGGCTCAAACTTCGGCACAAAAGCAATTTATTTTTGTAGAGATTTATACTGATTGGTGTGGTTGGTGTAAAAAGCTAGAAGATTATACTTTTACTGACGAAAATGTAGAAAAAACATTGAACGATAATTTTGTTAAAGTAAAATTGAATGCAGAAAGTGAACAAAAAATTTCGTTTAAAGGAAAAGAGTACGACTTAGTACAAAATGGCAACAGAACGGTAAATCAGTTGGCATTAGATTTAGGTAGCATGAACGGAAGATTAGGTTATCCTACAATTGTTGTACTAGACAAAGAAGGCAATAAATTAAAAACTTTTCCTGGATATAAAGATGCACAAGGAATGCAAGTTTTGTTAAGCTACTTTACTTCTGGTGCATATAAAACTACTGATTTCCAAATTTACCAAGCTGGACAATAACATTTATAACAAACAGAATATGAGACAAAAATTTACAATACTAACTAGCGTTTTACTTTTAACAACAGCTCTTTCGTTTGCTACAGATAACAAACCTAAAGAAAAAACGGTAGTAACTAAAGAAGAAGTAAAACAGCCAGTAACTCCTTTAAAAGACGATGGTACTATAAAATGGTATTCTTTTGAAGAAGCGGTAGAGTTAAATAAAACCAATCCGAAGCAATTTTTTATTGACTTCTACACTTCTTGGTGTGGTTGGTGTAAAGTATTAGACACTAAAACTTTTCAAGATAAATATATTGCAAAATATATGAGCGAAAATTTTTACTGTGTAAAGTTTGATGCAGAACAAAAAGCTGATATTGCATTTGAAGGTAGAGTTTGGAAATGGTTACCTGGTGGAAGAAATGGTATACATGAATTAGCGGCGTATTTTATGCAAAACCAGTTATCGTATCCAACTTGTGTTATTTTAACACCAAAGTTTGAGTTGGTTACTCCATTAAAAGGTTATGTAAAAGTTGAAGAGTTTGAACCTCTAATTACTTTTATGGGAAAAGAACTGTATAGATACAAAGGCAATAACTTTGAGCAATATAAAGCAAATTATAAAAGAGTAGATTAATTGCATTCGTCATTGAAATAAATGGAAGTAGAAATCTTTTTTTAAGTTACCATAGATTCCATATATTTTTTTGCTCCTCAAAATTATGAACGAAGAAAGTAGAGTTGTAAAAAAGACGATTTTTACTTTATTTTACTCTTTAAGAAGCGTTTCTACCATAAAAAAACTCTAAATAGTCTATTAATAGTTGTTTAAAATCATCTTGGTTGTGAAGTATTTCTACTGCTATTGGCTGAATGAATAAGTCTATATTATTTTCTATTAACCAATCTTTATGTGCTAGTAATCGTACGGCATCTTTTTCTGTAGTTATCCATTGTTGATTAGGATAAGTTTGTTTAATTCTTTCTAATTCATTCAAAGAAAAAGCATGATGGTCTTGATATTCTAGATGTGTAATATTAAATTGTTTTGAAAGATGTTCTACCAATGGTTCTGCATTAGCAATTCCAGTAATTAAAACTATATTTTGTTGTATAGTATCATTTTTCTCTGCATTCAATAAATGGTAAATAGGTTGATATTGTATAGTGGAAAAAAATACGCTCTGATTTTTACTAGGTTGAATTTGTCTAATTAACTCTTGTTGCTCTGTTTTATTAATATGTTTTGGACATTTTGTAACAATTATAATATTGGCTCTCGATTTTGCTCTTGGATATTCTCGTAGCGTTCCTAGTGGAATTAAATGATCTTCCCAAAATGGATTTTGATAGGTGGTTAGTAAAATATTGACTTGTGGACGAACAGACAAATGCTGAAAACCATCGTCCATTATAATTAAATTGGTTTGAGGACGCATAGCAATTAGGTTGGGTATTGCTACAATTCTTTCTTCACCAACACCAATAGCTACATTCGGATATTTGTACTTTAACAACAAAGGTTCATCGCCAATATCATTATACGAGTGATGTAAATTAGCCAAAACAAATCCAGTAGTATTTCTTTTATAACCTCTGCTAATAATTCCAATATGATATTGTTCTTGCAATAGCTGAATTAGATATTCTATCATTGGTGTTTTACCAGTTCCGCCCCAACTTAAATTGCCAATACAAATTACAGGCACATCAAAACTTGTAGAACCAATAAAGTGATGTTTATACAACCAATATCTAATTTTGATAATGACACCATATAGTTGTGCAAATACAAATAATATAGATTTTATTAAAATATTCAAAATATAAATTAAATTGGTTTTTTTATTTAATCACAATATAGAGTAAAAATTGGAATGCTCACAGTTGAAGTTTAATAGAAGTATTTGCTAAGTCAAATATATCAAGTGAAAACACTTGACATGGCAGAAAAATATTTCTGTCTGTGAAGACACAGACCGATAAAGGAATAATACTATATAATAGATGCTGAAACAAGTTCAGCAAAGATTGGAGATGCTTTGTTTTTCAGTATAAAACGAGTTCAGCAAGACAAGTGAAAACACTTAACATGGCGAAAGGGTATAATGGGATTAAAAGCCCATTGCAATAATCTAATCCATGAATTATATTTGTTTATAGATTAATTTTTAACAATTTATATTGCTCACTTTTTCAAATATCGATATTAATAGCAATTAGAAAAAATAGTATTTGCTATATGCTTTTTTGAAAATATAAAAATTAATGTAAACTATCAATATCTTTGTTCTAAATCTAATGCCTGAGTTTAAATGAAAATTTTTTATTTTGTTTTATTTATTATTTCTTGCATCAGTTTTTCCTGCAATAACAAAAAGGAAAAAGACATAATAGATATAACAATATCCGATAGAGAACCAAATATTAGTATGGCATTCCAACAAATGGTTCAAAAAAATAATGTAGCAATAGATAGTATTAGAATAGCACTAAACGAACTATCTAAACTTTTTGAAAATTCCGATCAAGATAAAAATAGTACTCTTAAATGGTACAAAAAATATATCAATTTCTTTGAAAAAAAACATTCAGAATTAGGCAAAGGATATGTAAACCTTACTGTTGCTAAAGCACTTTGTAACAAATATTATTTTGCAGAAGGCATACCATATTATCTTTTAAGTATTGATAATTTTTCCAAATCACACAATTATCAAATGCTGGTAAAAACATACAATGGACTCTCACTCGCTTATCACGATTTTGGAGATTATGCCAAAGGAATTGAACTTGCTAATCTTGCACTAAAAACATTTCAAGAACACAAAAACGAAATTGATAAAAATTTACTGTGGTATACTTATAATAATTTGGGAATTAATTATGATGACAGCAAACACTATAAAAAAGCTATAGAAAGCCATTTGAATGCTTTGCCTTACGGAATAAATGCAAGTGATAGTTCCTATTCTTATAATAATCTTGGCAATACAAGTAAAAAAATTAGAAAGTTGGAAGATGCAAAATACTACTTTGAACTTGCTTTAAATTCTGCTAAAAAAGATACTTCAGATGTATATCAACTCGCCTCTGTTTATAGCAATTTTTTAGACATTCAACGCATTGTCAAAAACTACTCAAAAGCTAATTTGCTAATAGACTCAGCATATTTTTATGCTTCAAAAAGCAAAAGCCCTGAAAAACTAATCGATTTTTATTATTACGCTTACCAACTTAAAAATGAAACCAACGATTACAAACAAGCCCTTTCTTTTTTGAATCAATATACAGTGCTCAAGGACTCATTGTTAAATATAGATAAAGCCAAAATTATTTATGATTACCAAATAAAATATGAAACCGAAAAAAAAGAAAAACAAATTGCTGAAACAAAGCTTATCTCAAAACAAAAAAGCATTTGGTTATTATTGCTTGGCACAATCATATTTTTAGGATTCATACTTTACAGTAACCAAAGAATAAAACTGAAGCAAAAACAAAAACAATGGTACTTGGAAAATCAACTAGAAAAAGAACAAACCAACCTCAAGATTCAAAATCAGCGGATAGAAATTTCTAGAGATTTACACGATAGCTTAGGGTCTCAGCTCATCTTTATGAATTCCATATTGGATAATCTAAAAAGCTCAGATGCTATAGACAACGATGTCGTAAAAAATAAAATTAATACACTTTCTGATTTTTCCGAAAACGCCATTTCCGAACTCAAAAATACCTTGTGGGCAATGCATTCTTCTAATATATGTCTTGAAGATATACGATTAAAAATGCTCAATTTTGTAAATTGTGCTACAGAAGCTAAAGAAGATATCCATTTCCATTTGAATTTTAATATATTGCAAAATAAACAGCTTGATACCAAAGTGGCGATTAATATTTTCAGAGTTTTTCAAGAAATCATCAACAATGCTATAAAATATGCTGATGCTTCATCCATAACTATTGATTTGCAGCAAACAAAATCCTCATTACTGTTGCAAATAACAGATAATGGAAAAGGATTTGATTATGAATTAGCTAAAGAAAAATCTTATGGTTTAACAAATATTGAAAATAGAATTGTAGAAATAAAAGGCAAAATAGAAATTAAAACAGCACCTAAACAAGGTACCTATTATAAACTTGAAATTCCTATTTGAAATGATAACAATTGCCATTGCAGACGACAATTCAATAGCTCGTAGAGCTATAGTAGAAAAACTGTCTACATATACCGATTTACATATTATTTTAGTAGCTAATAATGGCAAAGAATTATTCGAAATGATGCAAAGTCATACTGCAGTAGATTTAATACTGATGGATATAGAAATGCCAGTAATGAATGGTGTACAAGCCACCGAAAAAATAAAACAACAGTTTCCAAATGTCAAAATAATAATGGTTACCGTATTTGCCGATGAGCAACATATTTTTGATACCATAAAGGCAGGTGCCGATAGTTATATCTTAAAAGAAGCCAAAGCCGAAAAAATGTATGAAGCCATTCATGACACGCTAAACGGAGGTGCTGTAATGTCGCCTGCTATTGCCATTAAAGCCATAAATTTATTAAAAAATAGTAGTTCATCTACTAATCATCAAATTGAAGAAACTGTAGTACTTACAGAAAGAGAATTAGAGATATTAAACCGTATTAGTGAAGGATATTCCAATAAAAAAATTGCTGAACAATTATTTATATCAGCATTTACCGTTAAAAGGCATATCGAAAATATTTATCAAAAACTACAAACCCACAATAGAATAGAGCTTTTGAATAAAGCCAGAAAAGGAGGTTTGATTTAATGAAAATGGGCTACTCAGCCCATTGTTATAGATAAAATTTTAATAGATATTTGTTAAAAATAAAAGTTTCAAAATATGAAATATCAACCATATAATAAACAAATTATAATTTATATATTAACCACTTTTCAATTATTCATCTTAATACCAAGCCAAGCACAAAGCATAGCATTACCAACCTCAAATAATTCAAAAACACAAAAAATTATAGTAAGCATCATCAAAGCTTTTGTAAAGTTTAAGAAACTAATATTTAGCAAAGTAATTCACTATAAAGGTGTTGTAATATTATTAAATGCAAACATAAAAACCAAAGGAGATGAAAAGTATATCTCGAAATGTGTATCTATCAATTTTTGTATTAAATAAAAAATTATTAATATGAAAACTATATTTTTTTCAAATTACTCAAAAACAATTTACTTTCTGTTGCTTTTAGCAATAAATATTACGGCGTGCAAAAAAGACAAAAACAATGATCCAAACAGCACTTCCGTAACCATACTTAAAAGCGACCAGTGGCGTGTTGTATCCTCACACAAATTTACAATGTTGGGTAGCGGAACCTTTGATACAAAAGCATTTAACCTACAAAAAGGCGATGAGTTGCGTTGGTACTTTTGGTACAGAACTATCCAGCCATATTCTATTTCTCATCATACAGATATGATAATTAACAAGCAAGAAAGTGTGACATTATATGAAGATATACAATCTCGTAATTATTACGGCGAAATCAAAAACATTAACAATAGCAATGTGTTGTGGGCTATCAGCATGAGCTTAGATGATGAAACCAAAATAAGCAATGTAGCCCGTAATGGCTTAACCATTAATTTGAATGATGGTTTTAGCGATTCTTCAACAGGAAGTCCTTACTGGAAAACTTACCAACCCACCGAAGATGGTTTGTTTTGGTTGGGTAATTCATTCCAATCTTTTGGGCATTACAGCTATGCAACCCAGCAATGGAAGAGTAATAATTTTAGAAACATGGGTGTAAACTTTTGTGTAGCCCAGCGGTACAATGGGCGCAGCTATGTAGTAGGATTTAACACGGTAGATGGGGGCATGAGCCTACTTACCGAAACCGACTCTGTGGTGCATACCACAGATGCTTATGGAGTGCCAGTTGCCTATTGTCCTATGAAAAAATTGGCTGATTTACCCATTGTAATTTCAGCGGGAGGCGCATCACATTCTGCCATATTCGGAGATAATATTTTTATTCTTTCTCCCATAAATGGAGGAAATGGTAATTATGTGGTTTTAAAAATAAATTTAACCAATCCAACTATTACTATCGTTCAATCACAATCCAATGTTTCGTCCAATACGCTAGGCGGAACAACTATTTTGTACAACAATACTAACTTGGCAATAGACGAAGCCGGCAATTTTTATGCAGTAGAAAGTAGAAGTGAAAATGCAACTGCCCATTTCTCTATCAGAAAATATAATGCGAATGGTACGAATGAAGTAATATTAAAAGAAAGTGATTTGATTGAATATGCACAAATTGAAGCCATAAAATGGTTTAACAACAAATTGTATGTGGCGGTAAAATATAGAGAAGAAACAAACAACGACAATACTGAAAATTATCACATGCAAATCATTAGTCCAAAATAAATATTGAAATATGAATTTTTTCAAAAAAATATTAACTGTTGTTTTATGCATAGCAGCTTTTACTGCTTGCAAAAAAGATAATACAACTTCGGCTCCTGCAAAAGCAGGATTTACTTGGCATGAGAACGATCCTAACGGTACTGAAAACTATACCGAAAATTGCCAACTCAACAAAGGAGACCAAACTATTTTTGCTTATACTCTAAATCAAAATGGTGGAGCATCAGTACTATTTAATATTACTTTACCATCTATAACCGTTGGTAGCCACGACTTAGCAGAGCCTGGTGTTTCTTTTTATTTTAGAGGAATGAGACCAAATGCAGCTACAGGAGCTATTAACATTAAAAGTATTGATATGAACACCCGTAAAGCATCAGGTACTATAGAAGCGCATACAGTTGGTGCTCAAGTACATTCTGTTTATGGAACATTTACGGATATACTTGTTAATCAATAAACAATAAAATTAGAGCTAACAGCATATTGTATTGTTTCTACATTTAACAGGTTTTTGTATTAAAAAATAAATAAAATATTAATTATGAAAAAAATAAAACACATTTTAATCCTTTTGTTTGTAAGTATCTTCTTGGTATCTTTTTTTCAAGCTTGCACCAAAAATGAGGATTCAACGCCATCTAACTCGAACACTAATGTAGGATTTTACTATGGCGAAAATAATACAACTACACTTACAAAAGCAGATAGTTCTTGGGTAAATGGCAGTTACAATACTATTATTGCTCAAAATAGTGGAAGTACTGTTGTAGAAATTAACCTATCTGGACTTAGTGTTGGAACTTACAATATCTCTTTGATAAATATGATTACTTATATAAAAGGTTCTTATTGGATTGCTTCAAGTGGTAGCGTAACAATTACTAAAAATGAAAGCAATAAACTTTCTGGTACATTTGTAGCAACTGCAGGTAGTGGTATTTCTGGAGTTGATAGTCTAAAAGGCGAATTTACAGACATTCCTATTAATTAGTGATGCAATGCTGTGATAAAATAAACTTGAGTTATTAGATGCTGAAACAAGTTCAGCAAAGATTGGAGATGCTTCGTTTTTCACTATAAAACGAGTTCAGCAAAGCAAAAGTGAAAACACTTAACATGGCAGAAAAATATTTCTGTCTGTGAAAACACAGACCGATAAAGGAAAGTAAAAATAATATAGCAAATAGATTCCTGCTTTCGCAGGAATGACGCTAGGATAATAATTTACACCTTTGGCAATTTGCTATCGAACTTTTTAAATGCTCTCATTAACCAATTATCTGTAGGTTTAATTTCGTGCCATTGTTCATCAATTTGTTCGTCCATAGCAGCATCAAACATTACATCTGCCATAGAAATAGCTTGGTGTTCATCTACTTCACCACCACCAAAATATTTATCTGTCCAATATTGTGCTAATGTTTTTGGTGTAGGATAATCGTGTATTACGCTCATTTGTTGCTCCTCGCCTAGCATTCTTTCCATAATAGATAAAAATTCACCACTCATCATAGAATCAAATCCTTGATTTCTAAACGATTCATTGATGTTTATTTTTTGACCAGCTTCTAACTCTAAAATTTTAGCTGCTTCAATTTGCATGGTGACTAATAAATTCTCTTTAGTTAATTTTAAATTAGTTTTTACAATATCTTTTTTATTATTAACTTTTTGATTTGTTATTGAAATTTTCTCTTTATTTTCTTCTAATAAAAAATCTTGCAACACTGGATTGTACCAATACGATTTCCATTGCCAAGCATAAGTTGGTAATGGTACTGTATTGATTTTTTTTCCTACAAATAAATTTTCAAACTTAACATTTATAGTATTAATATATAATTCTTGTAGAGCATTATTAAAGGTAGCTAATGCATCTTTATCTTTTGTAGTTGTAGCAATGTATACTGCTTTATTGCTATTGCAATGTTTTGCTAAATTAATTAAAACAGGATGTGGTCCACATTCTACAAAAACACCAACTTTATCTGACAAATACTGAATAGATTTTTCAAACTGAATAGTGTTTCTTATGTGCTTAGCAAAATAATTAGGCGTTAAATCTGACAACGATAAAGGCAAACCTGTTGCATTTGAAATAACAGGAATTTGTGGCTCTTTAAATGAAAACTGTGCTACAAATTGTTCAAACTTTGGTAAGATAGCATCCATCTGTGAAGAATGAAATGCATGGGAAACTTGTAGCATTACTGCTTTAATTTTGTTTTCTTTAAGTGTAGCCAATACTTTTTCTACATCTGCTTGTAATCCAGCAATAGTTACATTTTTTGGCGCATTGATTGCAGCTAAATCTACGCTAGAATTTTCTAAAAACGGTTTTATAATTGCTTCACTACAAAAAACAGAAGCCATTACACCTTCATTTATTGGCAAAGATTGCATCAATGCAGCTCTTGCTACAACTAATTGCAAAGCTGCTTCTAAATCAATGGCATTAGCAATTGCCAAACAAGATAACTCGCCAATACTATGACCTACTAAATAATTTGGCTCTATACCAAAACTCATATACAATTGTGCAATAGCATATTCTACTACAAATAAACAAGGTTGCGTAAATTTTGTCTGATGAATTAGATGAGCTTTGCTTTCATCTTTCCACAACACATCCATAATTGATTCTTGTAGCATTGGTTGTAGTTGTTTGTCGCAATCATCGATAACCATTTTAAAGACTTCATAATGATCATACAACTGTTTACACATACCAAAATACTGAGCACCTTGTCCAGTACACAAGAACGCTATATCATTATATTCATTTAATTCATTTGTAATAAATACATCTGATTTTTCATTATTTACAACTTGATTGATTTTTTCTTCTAATACTTGATGTGAATCTGCTACGATACTACATCTATAATCAAACAGATTTTTTTTGTTGAGTGTATAAGCAATTTCTGTTAATGAATCATTTTTCCAATCGTTAGTAGTTAAATATTTTTGTAGATAATCTAATAACGCTTGTTTTGTTTTAGCAGAAAAATTAAATATAAATGTAGAATCTATATTTTCTGAAATAATTTTATTTGGTGCTTCTTCAAAAATAATATGTGCATTGGTTCCACTATAACCAGACAAGTTAATGGCTGCATATCTTTTTTTATCCGATTTTTTCCATTCGATAGGTGTTGTTGGAACTACAGCTTTGATGGCATTCCAATTAACATCTTCATTTAAATTGGTAATACTAATTTGAGCAGGAATAGTTTCGTTTTTAAAACTTTCTATCACTTTAAAAATCATAGACATTCCAGTACATGCTTCTAAGTGACCAATATTTGATTTAACAGAATTAATATATATTGGATTTATTCTATTTTGATAAGCCGTAGCAATCGACTGAATTTCCATAGCATCTGTAAACACATTACCAATACCATGAGCTTCCACTAAATCTACTTGATTCGCATTGATATTCGCTTGTTGAAGTGTTTCATTTATCAACTGAATTTGCACTTCTGGATTTGGTGCAGTAAAACCATTACTTGTACCATTGTGTTTTATAGCAATAGCTTTAATCACCAACTCAATTGGTAAATTTTGTTGAACAGCATCATCTACTCTTTTTAAAATAAGCACACCAATACCTTCACCACGAATATAACCATCTGCATTTTGATCGAATGCTTTCAGTTCGTTTGTAGTAGAAAGCGACCCTAATTTTGATAAGCCAACAAATAATTCTGGCGTTAATATTAAATTTGCAGATGCGATAACAGCCGTATCAATCTCCTTATTCTGTAATGCATTTTTTGCCAATTGAATTGCTGTTAGCACAGAAGAACAAGCCGTATCAACAGATAAACTTGTACCTCTAAAATTGTAGAGATAAGAAATTCTACCACAAGCAGTTGCAAACGGAATACCTGTAGCATCATATACATCTACACTCTCTAAATTGCCATTTCGCAAGCGAGCTTGAATATAATCGGAATTACCAATAGCTACAAAAACACCTGTATTGCTTTCTTTTAATTGTTGCGTTGCCAAGCCAGCATTTTCAAAAGCTTCGTAAACAACTTCGAGCATTATTCTTTGTAATGGATCAATAGACTTAGCTTCTCTTGGTGGAATGCCAAAGAAATCAGCATCAAAATCACTTGGTTGATGTGTTAAAAATGCACCATATTGTGCATTGGTTTTTCCTTTCTCTAATTCATCAGTGCTATAAATAGCATCAACATTAAATCTATTATTTGGTATTTTTGAGAATATATTTTTTTCTTCTTTTATAATTTGCCATAGTGCTTTTGTAGAAGTAATTCCAGCAGGAAAACGACAAGCTGTGCTTACAATAGCAATATCTTGTTGTATAGTATTCGTTTGATTTTTTTGTTGTTCTAATTCACTTTCTAAAGTCCTAATTTTAATCAAAGACTTTTGAAGTAATTGTTGCATTTGTAGTAATTTCTCTTCTGTTTCACTCATTGACTTTACTATTTAATTCGTTCATTAACTCTTCTAAACTCATTGTTTCTACTGATTGATTTTCGTTTTTATCTGATATATTATTTTCAATAGTATCATTAGTGAATTGCGTAGCTAAATTTAATTCGTTTGCTATAAAATTAGTATATTTTTCTATTGTAGGATTTGCCCAAATACTGGCTACTGCTAATTGCAATTGAAAAATATCTTGTAGTGAGTCTTTCAATTGTAAAGCCATTAGAGAATCAATTCCTAAGGATTTAAAAGTAGCATCATCCTTAATTTTGTTCGTAGCAATCTTAGTAATTTTAGCCACCAACTGTTTAATTTGTTCGTTGATGATTTGCTTTGCTTGTACTAAACTTGTAGCATTTTGAATACTGCTTTTATTTTTATCTTCTACTACTGTTTGTTCAACAACATTAGCAAAAAACGAATTTTGTTTGATTGATTGATAACTTTCAGACCACAAATTAAAATCTAATTTTACTGGAATAATCTCAGCTAAATTGTACTGAAAAATTTTATCGAAACACAGTTGGAGTTCCTCAACAGTAATCGCCTGCATACCTATTTGTTGTAGTGCATTGCCTCTTTTTTCATCAGCAGCAGCTAAGCCAACTTCTCCAATATTTCCCCAATTAATAGCAATAGCATTTTGATTATTGTTTCTTCTAAAAGCAGCTAATTCATTTAAAAAAGAATTACTTGCATTGTAATTAGCTTGTGCTTTCGTTCCTAAAATACTTGCGATAGACGAAAACAAAACAAACTGTTCCAAATTATGCTCTGCAAACAATTCGTGTAGATGCAAAGCTGCAATTGATTTAGTTTGAATAATATTATTAAAATCATCTTTTGCGAATAAACTTAGCAATCCATCTTTTAAAAATCCTGCTGCATGATACACACCAATAATTGTTGGCATAGAAGTTTCTATGGTTGCAATAGTAGATTGTAATTGTTCCTTGTTCGTAACATCACATTTTAAAACAGCAACTTGCGTACCATTGGCTTTTATTTCATTGATAGCTTCTTGTGTTTTTTCTTTAAGTCCACTTCTGCTAATCAGTGCGATATGTGTAGCACCTTTTTGACTTAAATATTTAGCTAACTCTAAACCCAAACCACTTGTACCACCAGTAATTAAATGAGTACCTTCTGTAGTAAAATTAATTTTTTCGATGGTTTGATTTTTATCTATTTTTTGTAATTTATTCTTATAAATATTATTTTGTCTTATACATACTTCTTTATTTTGATTAATTTGAAGATTGTTCAAAACCAAATTAAAATCGTTGGTAATAAAATTAAAAGGTAAGTCAATTTGTTTAATAGGAATATTGCTGTACTCGTTTTGAATAGTTCTAATCAAACCAATTAGTATAGAAGAATTTAAGTTGACTTGTTTATCAATATCCAAAACAAAACTTCCGTTGGTAATTACATAAATTGGAATATTAATTTGTTTTTCGTCTAATTCCTTTACAATTTTTTGTAGCGATAAAACACCACATTCTAAATACAAACTAAACTCGCCTTTATGCCAAGTTCTACAATGAATAATAGCATCGTAGTTGGTAAAATCGACTGTATCATTAATATCAGCAATCGTAACAGTAATATTTTGTTGCTGTAATAAATTACTTAATGCAATATATTCATCACTATTATCTTTAAATAATAATATATTTTTATATTGTATATTTATTTTTTCTTCTATTTTTATTTTGTCTATCTTATAATAGTCTATAGCCCTTGTAGTATTTATTGCTGTAGATTTTTTAGCCACTGTATCTATCCAATAGCGTTCTTTTTGCCAAGCATAATTAGGTAATTGCACAAACGAAGCAATGTCTTCATAGATTGTTTTCCAATTAAATGCATAACCTGTTTGATACAATAATCCAATATTGTTGTAAAACGATTGTAGTTCATTTTTATCTCTTTCAAAACTACCAATTGCATTAGATTTAATATCTGAATTACTAATATTTTGTTGTAGTGCGTATAATAAAGTTGGATGCGGACTCATTTCTATAAACAAGCATTTTCCCTTACTTAATATTTTTTGTGTTGCTTGATGAAATTGAACTGTACTTCGCAAATTATTTTTCCAATAGGTAGCATTGAGTTGTTCGCCTTTAATTTTATCACCATCTACAGTAGAATAAAAATCGATTGCAGTATTTGTTGTAACAATATTGCCTAGTTTTTGTTCTAATACTTCTTTAATTTCGTCCATGTGATTGCTATGCGAAGCGACATCAACCTTAACTAATTTTGCAAATTTGCCTTTATTTTCTAAATCCTGTTGTATTTGATGCACCAATTCTTTGTCGCCAGAAAGTACTAAACTATTTAAACTATTAACCACAGCAATTGCTACACCATTATTAGCATTGACAATTTCTTGAGCTTCATTCAACGATAAATCGGTAGCCAACATCGCACCTTTGTCACTCGCCTGTTTCATTAAACTACTACGATAACAAATAATTTTTGCAGCATCATCCAAAGAAATAATATTGGCAATATAAGCAGCAGCAACTTCGCCCATACTGTGACCAATAACAGCATTTGGTTGAACACCTTTACTTTGCCACAACTTAGCCAAAGCAATTTCTATAGCCACTAACAAAGGTTGCACCACATCAATTTCCTCTAAGCGATGGTTCTTGGTTTTGTCTAGTTCTTCAAAAATATCCCAATCCACAAAATTTTTAAACGCCGTATTGCATTCTTCCAAAGCTGATTTAAAAACTGGTTCGTGTTGTATTAATGTTTTTCCCATTAAAATAAACTGAGCACCTTGACCAGGAAATACAAAAACAATTTTTAAATTTTCTTCTTCATCAACCAATTTAAAATCATCGACTTCATTTGAATCGACGAAATTTTGCATAGCATCTAACAAATCATTTTTAGTTGTAGCAACAAAACTTTTTCTAATAGGATAAGCAGCTCTTCGCAAAGCCGTCATTGCTGTAATTTCTTCTATAGGAATATTACTTTCAGTAATAAATTGAATATATTTTTTAGTTAAATTAATTAATGCAGTTTCTGATTTTGCAGACAAAGGCAATACAAAAATATCTTTCCTTAAATTAGTATCATTCGTATTATTACTATCATAATTAGATAAAATTACTTGAGCATTAGTTCCTGTAACACCAAAACCACTTATAGCAGCATATTTTTCATTTACATTCCACGCAGTATTTTCTTGTACTACTTTTATTGGATATTCGTTCCAATTAATTAATTGATTGAGTGTTTGACTGTGTAAATTTTTAGGCAATAAATTATTTTGCATTGCTAGAATAACTTTAAGCATTCCAGCCAATCCAGCAACACTTTCTGTATGACCTATATTTGATTTAACAGAAGCAATATATAATGGATTATCATTTGATTTTGTAGAAGCATACACATTTGCCATTGCTTCGACTTCTATAGGATCTCCAATTTTAGTACCCGTACCATGTGCTTCGATAAAAGAAATTTGATGAGCATTTAATTTTGCATTTTGCAATGTTTGTTGATGCAATTTTGTTTGAGCAAGCACACTTGGAGCAGTGAATCCGTTGCTTCTTCCATCTTGATTGACAGCAGAACCTTTGATAGTTGCTAAGATATTGTCCTTGTGTTGAACAGCATCATTTAATCTTTTTAATATAATTACAGCAGCACCTTCAGAACGAATAAAACCATTAGCATCATTTGAAAAAGGCTGACATCTTGAAGTAGCAGACAATGCATTGAGATGTGAAAAGTACATGGTTAATTCTGGTTCGAGAATTAAGTTAGCAGCACCAACTAAAGCTAAATCACATTCGTTATTTCTTAAACTTTGACAAGCCAAATGCGTAGCAACTAATGAAGAAGAGCAAGCAGTATCAATAGCAACAGAAGGACCTTGTAATCCTAGCAAATAAGAAATTCTACCAGAAGTTGCACAATAAGCACTACCAGAATACGAATATGGATTAACCAATTGATAGTTGCCACTTCTAAAATGTTTTTCTTGATAATCGACATTGGTAATTCCAGTAAACACACCAGTAGCCGAATTATTTAAACTGTTAATATTAATGCCTGCATTCTCTAAAGCTTCAACAGAAAGTTCTAACAATAATCTTTGTTGTGGATCTAAACTTTCTAATTCTACTCTAGAAATATCAAAGTAGTTGCCATCAAATAAGTCGATGTTATTTAAGTAACCACCTTGTTTAATATTAATTTTACCAATATCATTTTTATCACTATACAATTCATTTGTATTAAAACGACTATTGGGAATATCTTCAATGGCATCTATATTATTGAGTAGTAGTTGCCAATAATCTTGCATAGAGTTTACATTTCCTGGCAAACGCAAAGCCACACCAACAATAGCAATAGATTGATTATTTTTTTCTTGCTCTTTTTTTAGTTGCTGCTTTAATTTTTGAATAGCAGTAAGTGCATCTTTAATTTGTTGTTTATATTTTTCTTGGTCGGACATTTTATAATGCGTTTAACTCGTCATCTAATAATTTACTTAGGTCGTCTAATTCATCATCTATACTCTCTGTAGAAGTGTTGTTATCGTTAGTAGTTGCATTATTTATTTCTACTTCAACAATTTCCACTTGATTTGTAGTAACTTTAATATTTTCTATTATATCATTATCAATATTTAATTTTTCAATAACAAAAACAGCATATTGTTTTATTGTAGGATATGTCCAAAATCCAGTAACTGATAATGGAATTTCAAATACTTTTTCTAATAAATTTTTAAGTTGAATGGACATTAAAGAATCAATACCAAAAGATTTGAATGTAGCTAATGTTTGAATTTTATCGAGATTGATTTTAGTAACTTGATGTACTAAGTCTTTAATTTTTTGTTCGATGCTTTCTAGTTGTTCTTCTTCGGTTTCTAATAATTGTAGTGATGCAACAAAACTTTGCGTAGTAGTATTCGTTTCATTTATAGTAACATTATCTCTTAAATTATTATAAAACGAATTATGTAATGCACTACTATAATTATTTTGCCATTTCTCAATATTAAAATTAAAGCAACCAATATTGGTAGTATTTGTTTGTACTATTTGTTCAAAATAATGTGTACACTCGTTGGTTGTTAAAGGAGCAATGCCTTCTGTTTTCAATCTATCTGCTCTATTACTTTCTTGAGCAGCCAAACCAACATCAGCCACAGTTCCCCAATTAATGGACAATGCTGTTAGATTTTGTTGTTTTCTATAAATTGCTAATCCATTCATAAATGCATTAGCCAAAACATAATTGGCTTGACCTGGAGAACCAAACATAGTAGATGAAGAACTAAATAATACGAAATAGTCTAATGGAATATGTTTAGTTGCATGATGTAGATTTATAGCACCTTTTAATTTTGGACTTAGCACATTATGCAATTGCGTAGTAGTCATATTAGCAATAGCAGCATCATCTAAAATTCCAGCCAGATGAAAAACACCTTTTAAAGGAAGCGTATCTTCTATATTATTGATAATGTTTTTTATCTTATCTAAATCACTAATATCTGTTTGTATAATTTGAATGGTAACACCTTTTTGTTGTAGTAAATTAATTTGCTGTTGAGCAGTTTCATTAGCACCACTTCGTCCTAAGAGTATAAAATGCCTTGCACCTTTATCAAACAAGAAATTAAGAAAACTCAATCCAAGTCCACCATAACCACCACTTAGTAAGTACGAAGCATTGCTATCAATAATTAAATCGTTGTTATCTTGAATTTGTAAGTTTTGGTCGTATTGATTAATCACTACAACTTTTCCAATATGTTGCGACTTATTCAAATAGTTGAATGCCTCTTTAGCTTCTTGAATACTAAACACTGTTTTAGGCAAAGGTTTAATATCACCTTGTTGAAGCATAAGTACAATTTCTTGAAGCAATTCTCCTAAATATTCAGGTTTCTCAAATAGCATTTTTTCTAAATCTACCATATGGTAACTTAATGCATTATTGAAAACGAACAAACCTAATTTCTCATTGTTATAGATATCTTTTTTGCCAATTTCGATAAAACGACCAAAGCTTTTGAGTAATTGCATACTCTTTAACATCGCTTCACCAGTAAGTGAATTCAATACAATATCTATACCTTGATTATTGGTATCTGCAAGAATTTGATTATAGAAATCAGTATCTCTTGAATTATAAATATGATTAATACCTATATTTTTTAGATAACTTCTTTTTTCAGCAGTACCAGCAGTAGCATAAATTTCTGCACCGTAATATTTTGCAATTTGAATAGCCGCTAAACCAACGCCACCTGTTGCAGCATGAATTAACACTTTATCGCCTTGATTGATTTTAGCTAACTCAACCAAAGCATAAAATGCAGTTAAGAAAACCGTAGGAATCGTAGCAGCATCTTCGATTGTAATACTATTTGGCATTTTTCTAAGTGCATTTGCATTTGCTATAACATGACTTGCCATAGTATGATAAGCCATTCCAAAAACAGTATCGCCAATATTGAGATGATTGACCTCATTGCCTTTAGCTATAACTTTACCTACACACTCAATACCTAATGTAGCAAAGCCATTTTCCTTGCCTGGATAAATTCCTAATACCGACATTAAATTCATGAAGTTAATACCTAAAGCATTATTTTCTATAATAACTTCGTTGGCTTTAGGTTGTGGTAAATTCGTTTTTCTATATAATAAATTATTAATTATACCTTTTTCTTCTATATCTACTAAAAAACTATGATTTGAAACAGAAATTAGTTGATTTGTAGTTTGTAGATTTGTTATCTCTATATTGTCTAATCTTGCAACAAAAACTTGTTGATTGGCAATTTTAAAATTGTTTTCATTCGTAGCATTGGCAATTATTGTTGGCACTACATCTAACGATGCAATATTGTCAATATCAATAATAGATGGTTTTAGTTCGTAGTGTTCATTCCAAAAAACACCCATAAAATTTTGTAGTGCATGTTGTATTGGATTAATTTGATTGCCGTTTGCATTTTGCGTGATACACCAAAATCGACAAGGTACATTTAATTTGATAATAGCTTGAGCAACTAATAAAAAATCATCATATACATTTATATTGATGTTATTTTCATTGAATGTAGCAATATATGGAACAAATACAAAGTTGTTTGTAATTGTCTCTTTTAATAATGTATCTATATCATTGAGTTCATTATATTCTATCAACTTAATATTATTAAGTGATTTTAGCTGTGGTAATAAATGATGTTCGTTGTGAATAATAAAACAAATATCTGAAGTAGTTTTTGTTTCATCAAGCGAAAATAATTCCCAATTAGTTTGATAAAATACTGAAGTTTGATTGCTATTATTTTGTTCATCAATATTAATAAACGCTACGCCAACACAAGCTATAATTAGTTGATTGTTTTCATATATAAATACATCAGCAATAATATTTTTTGTATTTTCTGATTGAATTTGAACTTCGATTTGCCATTGATTGCTTACTGGTTTTTGATAGAAATTATAGTGAGCAATTTTGCTTGGAACAAAAGTTTGGTCTGTTTTTAAATAAACTGCTGGCAATATAGTTTGTAAAGCAACATCTAATAAAGCTGGATGCGTAATAAATTCATTTGTATTAATTATTGCATTTGATATAAATATATTATTACTATATTCAATTTTTAATATATTTTGAAATGCATTACCATAAGGTAATTTTATTTTTTGTGTAAGCTCGTAGTGTTGTGTTTTATCAATAGTTTGTTTGTCTGATAAATTAGTGATAAGTCTATCATTATTACTAATAGCTTTTGCATTAAGTATAGCACTAAAATGTATTACTTTTTCATCATTAACAATAGAATACATTTTAATTATATAACTATTTTCAATCTCTTTTTGGATAATAGTATGTAAGATAGTTGTAGTATCTTCATTTAAGTGTAATGCTTTTTCAATAAATACATCTTGTAATGAAAAGCTATCTAATTGAAAACTCTGTTGAGCCACTTCATTAACAATTTCCAAGAAAGCTGTTGCAGGAAAAACAATTGCCTCTGCAATTTTGTGGTCTTGTAAAAAAGGAAATGCATCTATACTAATTGCAGACTGATATAAATAAGTTGGCGTAATGGTATCATCGAAAGATAATTGAGTTAATAGTGCTTGTGTTAGCTGACTATCTTTTTGTAATTGTGTTGTATTATCTTCTAACCAGTAATATTCTTTTTGCCAAGGATAATTGGGTAACTCTATTTTTTCGTAGTAAGTGCCATAGAATTTTTTCCAATTTGGTGCTACGCCATTACAATATGCTGCACACAGATTATTATATAAAATAACTGTTTCATTTTTATTTTTTTCTAACGAATAGATTGTTGTAGCATTACTCTGTTTAGCTTCTATATTTTCTTGAACAGCTTGTGTTAAAACTGGATGTGGACTCATCTCTATAAAAATTGTAGCTCCATCATCTATTAATTGTTGAATAGTTTTACCAAATTGTACTGTATTTCTTAAATTCTTCAACCAATAATTAGCATCTAAATTTTCTCCATTTAACAAAGTAGCTTCTACAGTAGAATAAAAAGGAATATTTGAATTTTTATTATCTAAATGAATGAGTGCATCATTCAAATCGTTTAAAACACTATCCATTTGTTGACTATGAGAAGCAACATCAACCTTAATTAATCTTGCAAAAATATCTTTTGTAGTAGCCAAATCTACTATTTGCTGAATAGCGTTGGTATCGCCACTAATTACTGTAGAATTTGGACTATTCACCACAGCAATAGCCACTTCATCAGATTTGTCGCCAATAAGTTGTTGTGTTTCTGCTACACTTAACGCAATATATGCCATAGCACCTTCGCCTCGTTTTTGCTTCATCAATTGACTACGATTACAAATGATTTTAGCAGCAGCATCTAACGAAATAGTATTGGCAATATAAGCAGCAGCTACTTCACCCATGCTATGTCCAACAACAGCAAAAGGTTGAATACCCAAACTCATCCACCATTTAGCCAAAGCAATTTCAACAGCAACTAAGGTTGGTTGAACGATATCTATTTGTTGGAATAAATCTTCATCATTCGTATTTAAAATATCAATTAAATTCCAATTGGTATATTTAGCAAAAGCAGTTGTACATTCATCAATAGTTTGTTTAAAGACTATTTCATTTTGGTATAAATTTAAAGCCATTCCCAACCATTGCGAACCTTGACCTGGAAATACAAATACTATTTTTTGGTTGATATCTTCAGAAAAACCATGAATTATATTTTCATCATCTATATTATTAATAGCATTTTGTAATGTTGATTGTAGTTCTTGATAATTCGTAAACGAAATGGCTAATCGTTCTTTAAGATTAGCTTTATGAAACGCAATATTTTTGGTATAATTGATATAATTTTCTGCTGTAATTGCATCATCATATAATTTTAAATATTCTTGTAAAGCTGATTTATCATTTGCAGAAATTGGTAAAATGTATTTTAGTCGATGAATTTCATCTGATTTATCTAAAAGAATATTTGGTGCTTCTTGAATGATAGCATGAGCATTAGTACCTGTAATGCCAAAAGTATTTACACCAGCAATTAAAGGTTGATTTGGATTTGGCCAATCGTGAACTGTAGTAGGAATTTTAATTTTAACTTTAGTCCAATCGACCAAATTATTAGGTTCTAAAAAATGTAAATTAGCAGGAATTTTTTTATGTTGAATAGCTAAACAAGTCTTAACCAAACCTACTAAACCTGCAACAGCTTCAGTATGACCAAGATTAGATTTAACAGAACCAACCAATATTTCATTTCTGTTTCCATCATCAAAAGCATTCCAAATACTATTGAGTTCTGCTTTATCTCCAGCTTTAGTTCCAGTGCCATGAGCTTCTACAAATTGAATTTGATTAGATTTTATATTTGCACTTTTAATAGCTTTATCCAACATAATTTTTTGAGTAATATCACTTGGAGCAAGCATATATTTATGTGCATGACCATCTGAATTACAAGCACTACCTAAAACTACTGCATGAATAAAGTTATTATCTTTTATAGCATCTTCTAATCTTTTAATTACAATAGTAACTGCTGCTTCGCTTCGAACATAACCACTTGCATTTAAGTTTCCAAAACGACACTCGCCATAATCGGAAAGTAAGCTAGAACGAGAATAACCAATGGAAACAAATGGATCTTGAATTAAATTAACTGCTCCGACAAGTGCTGTATCAATTTCATTTAACTTTAAGCTTTGTATTGCAGTATGTAAGGCAACTATAGAAGTAGAGCAAGCAGTATCTATAGTTAGCGAAGGCCCTTGAATATTAAAAAAATAAGACAAACGACCTGAGAGTGCGTATCGTCCGCTACCTGTAGTTGTATAGGCATCTATATCATAATTTGATTTTGCCATTTTATGCTCAAAATCGTTAGACCAACTACCACAATAGACACCAGTATTGCTTCCATACATATCTTCTAGTCGAATACCTGCATCTTCAAATGCTTCGAAAGCAGTTTCTAGTAATAATCGTTGTTGTGGATCGAGTTTTTCTGCTTCGGTTGGTGCTATATTAAAAAAATTAGCATCAAAATTTTGAATATTGCTTAGAAATCCACCTCTTTTGGTAACCATTTTACCTTTGCCTCTATTAGCATCAATATATTGATTAAGGTTAGGAAATCTGTTTTCTGGAATAGTAGTGAGTAAATCTTTTTTATTGATGAGTGCAGTCCAAAAGTCAGATAAATATTGAATATCTCCAGGTAATCGTAGTCCAATACCTACAATAGCTACAGTATTTTTAGGAAAGTTATTAGCATTATTATTACTATCCATAGACTAATTTTAGGAAAGATAAATATAAACATTTTATAGCAGAAAAGAATTTTACTGCGTAACTGTATTTTCTATAACTTGTTCTTGTTGTAGAGCTTTTTGTTTTTCTGCTTCTTCTGCTCTCGAATCGATAGCTGCTTTATTTAATAGCAAAGGAATAATTACTAAAACAATACCTATAGCAAAACCAATTAATCCAAACAAGAATGCACTACGATATTTAGCATAAGTAGAAAATAATGGATCATCGACAATTTTAAGTGACTCGCTTTTGGTATTTACACCTGCTTTTGCTGCTTCAAAAGTATTAGCAGCATCGCTATACATTATATTTAAAACGCCTAATTCTCTTTGCAATTTTTGTTCTTGTACAATCCCTAATCTTTTTTCATTAAATATGTTTTGGTCTTGAGATTTAGCCAAGGCAACTTCTCTTATTTTAATTTCAGTTTTAATAGAATCTAATCGTCTTTGTGCTTTTTGAAAGTTTTGAACTGAAGCTTTATCTTGTTTATCTTGAAAAAACTCTCGGATAGATTTTAATATTTCTAAAGCCAAGTTTTTAGATAAATCATAGTTTGGTGTTTCTATATTGGCATACACTAGACCAGCAGTGACTTCGTATTCAATTTCTAAAGCGTCATCAATAAAAGCGTAATACATCATGGAAGAAATACTATCTTCTAATTTTGACATATTATAAATAGAATTAGCTGTAAACTTAAAGTCTTTAATTCCTTCTTCTTCCAATCCATCTTTGTAACCATATATTTCTGAGTAAAAGTTGCCTAATTTATCTTCTCTTCCATTCATAAATACATCAGCCAATAATGCTTTTTTAAATGCATAATTAGATGAGTAGATTCCCATTAATACATCATTGGTTGAACCACCCATTCCTAAACCAAATGTAGAAGCTAAAGACATTAAACCACCAGAAGCTCTAGCATCTACTGCATTGAAAGAAGTAAATGCAATAAATTTTGGTGGTGATTTTACTGCAAATAAGTAGCCCAAATAGGTAAATCCGCCAACGCCAATAATCACAATATAAAATTTCTTTAATAAATATAAAGAGTATTTTTTAAATGCATCAATTACATCAATTAAACGAATATCTTCATCTTGAAATTGGTATTCTTGCATAGCTAAGGTTTAATAAATAATATAAGTAGCCCTGTTGTTAATGCTGATGTTACACTTGCAATAACACTTGGAAGTAATATATTTAAGCTAACAGGTTCTCTTGGTGTAACTGGTGCTTTAGTTCTTTTTTCTGGTTTCATTTCTACCATAATAGTTGCTCCTTCGTTATCTATAGTTGGATAATTTTTAATTCCTAAGAAGGTATGTGTAATATCTACTTTACCATTTTCGTATTGTACTAAAGCATGTTTTTTATTGGCTCTTTTTTTGAAACCACCTGCATAGTTTTTAATATACCATCTGATGCTTTTTCCTGGAACAAACTTTCCGCTAATGGTTTGATTGCTATCTAAGTTTGGATAACGAATTGCCCCTTTAATACTTACCATTTGATTAACTGTTGGTATAGTAATAACATCGCCATCTTTAAGAATTAAATTAGCAATAGATTTTGGGTCTTTGAAAGCATCTTTTAATTCAAAAACTGTTTTCAATTGATTATCTTCTTGTCTTACTAAATTAGCTCCTTTAATAAATGCATAAGGCGTAAGCCCACCAGCTCTTTCTATTAAATCTAATACTTTTTCATTTTTATCTAATAAAGGATAAATCCCTGCATATTTTACTTCACCATTGATAGTAACATTCAATTGATCTGAAAAAACATACTCTTTCCTAACAAATATTTTATCCATTGGCATTAAAGGAAAAGCTTTAGAAGCTGCATCTAGCTCTAAATTTTCACCTATTTCAAATTGTTCTACAAAAATTCTTACTGGATTAGCATTGGAATCTACAGCTGGATCAAAATCAAATACTCTTGCTATTTCTATTTTTGAATTGGCTGCTTCTGCTTTTAATCCACCTGCATAAAAAATTAAATCGTTGAGTGTTAAACCTTCTGCATAGTCTATAATTGTTGGATTTAGTACGGAACCATCTATAGATACTTTAAATTTTTCTGTAAAATTCTCATAAGAAAAAATTCTAATAGCATCATTTTTCATTAGTAATATATTTTCTGGAGAACTAGGATCTAGAATAATATCTTTTAAGTTAAATTTTAACAATACTTCTTTTTGATTAGGTAGTTTTCTTCTAATGTACGCTCTATCTAAATAAGCAGATGGTTTTATTCCTCCAGCCATAATTAATATATCGGAAATTCTATCGCCTTCGTTTAATTCGTAAGTATTTGGAAATCGTACACTACCAGCAATGGAAACTTTATTTTCTACATTGTCTTCTACGCTAATAATTTTTATTTCATCGCCATCTTTTAAATTAAAGTCTTGTTTATTGCGAATCAGAGAATCTAGAGAAATATTAATAATTTCTTTTTTATCGTCTGTAAATCTAGTAACTTGAATGGTTTTTAAGTAGGCATCTGCACTTAATCCACCAGCATAACGAATTAAATCGGTTAATTGTTCGTTTGGCAATAATTCATATAGTGCTGGTCTTTTAATAGCACCAGCTACTTTTACAATTTTGTCTGCAGTAGGCACAAAGATAAAATCGCCTGTTTGTAAGAAGAAAGTACTTTTAACATTTGGTTCTAGCAAAAATTTATACAAATCGAATGTTTCTACTGTTTTTCCATTTCTTCTTACTTGAATATTTCTTACAGTACCAATTTTAGTAATTCCATTTGATGCATTGATGGCATTATAAACAGAATTGATAGCTGGAATTTGGTAAGTTCCTGGCTTAAACACTTCACCCACAATATTTACATCTATAGTTCTAGCATAGTTAAGTGATATTTCATATTTGGTATTTTTTGGATTGATAAATGTACTTAATCGCTTACCAATTTGAGCTTTTACTGCTCCAAATGTAAGTCCTTTTACATACAAGCGACCAAATTCTGGAATTTGAATATAGCCATCTTTAGATACTTTAAAGGAATTATTATAATCTGCATAGCCCCAAACTGCTAAATTAATTTCATCGCCTTCATCTATAATATAAGAGTCTGGTGCTTTTCCATCTGTAGAAATTGCAAATAGATCTAAGTTATTTGAATTAAAAAAATTATGTCCAAAAATTTGGTCAGATAAGTCCTTTTCTTTATCTTCTTTTCTTTCTGCTTGAATACTGTCTAATCTACCTTGCATTGCTGCTTGCTTTGCAGACATTTCTGTTAGATACATTATAAGCTCATTATCTTGCAACATAGATAAATCGTCAGTATTCTTTTGATTAGCACTAGTTACTGCTTGTTTAGATAACATTTGGTTTATGGTAGTTTGATCTAAGCCAAGCATTTGCAATTGAGATGCAGAAGGTGTACTTTTTGATGCTGTAGAGTTTGATATACTTTTTAAAAGACTATTATAAGATGAATTTCCTCCACTTATACTATTTAAAAGACTATTAATGTTTTGAGCAGATGCAAAATAGGTGATACAAAAAAGAAATACAATGAGTATATATTTAGCATATTTCATAAAATGAAAAATTTAGCTTGTAAATTTAAGGAAATACATTTTAATCTGAGCATAAAAAAAGGCAATACTGAATGTACTGCCTTTTTGTTAATATTTTTTATAATTTTTTTAAGTTTTAGTTGGCTGGATAAAACTCAACTCTACGATTTAATTGATGTTGTGGCTCTGTAGATGCATTTTCAAACAAGTTATCTTTTTCTCCATAATAACCTGGAACAAATCTGTTTCTATCAATATTAAAAGTTTTAACTAGATAATCAATTGCAGATTTTACTCTATTTTCAGAGAGTGTCATATTATATTCATCTGTATTTCTAACATCAGTATATCCTTTTACATTAATTTTTAAATCAGGGAATTTTTTCATTACAGATGCTACTTTATATAACTCTGGAATTTCTGATGTTCTGATATTGTATTTATCTAAGTCGAAGAAAATCATAGATAAACTCCAGCCATCAACAGTTACAGAAGTGTTATTTGGTCCATTAATATAATTCTGAACTATATTTTTCACCTCTTGAATTTGTTCTGGTGTTAACCCGTCAGGTCTTACATTAATTCCTTTTTCTATTGGCAATAATGGTGTTGAGAATGGTTCTGGATCTTTATGATCTGGATAACCATCTTTATCGCTATCTAAAGTAACACCATGTGTATCAACAATAGCACCTTCTTCTGTGTCTGGTTCTTCATCTAGTTCATCAATAACACCGTCGCCATCTGCATCTTTAACTTTATATTGATTTTTAAGTTTTTCATCTACCACACTCATATAAGCTTCTAATGGATTTACCCATTCTATATGTTCTTTTTGAGCACCAATTCTACCAAATTTATAGGTAACATTTAAATTCATGTAAGCATAGGCATCTCTATTCATTTTAGCTAAAGATTGAACGCCACCTGCACTAGAAAAGTTAAATGCATCTAACTTATCTGAATTGGTAAATATAAATTGTCCTTCTAAACCTATATCAAAAGACTTAGAAACTTTAAATTTAAGTCCTAAAGCCATTGGAAATATAATTTCTGTAAACTTGTTGGTAAAACCTCTTAAATATTTACTATTAGTTATTGGTAAGTCATCTGCTGTATTATAGATATTTGATTCTGTTCTAACAAAACCAACACCCATTTTAGTATAAAGAGATACTCTTCTTTCTTTCCATGGTTTTTGTTTGATGTTAGATTTTATCCATCTATTGGTTCCAAAAATAAGATTACTCCAATTGATATACATATTTATAGACCCTTGATGAAATAATTCTGTTTTAAAATAAACTTCTTGATCAAAACCAAGTGTTTTCCAATAAGTTCTATCTTCTGCAAAGCCACCTCTAGTAATTGTTCTACCTAATAATTTACCTAATGTATAATCTAGATTAATACCAAAAACATTACCCATCATTTTAGTTAAACCAACACCAGCACCCCATTGTACTTCACTTGGAGCTTTAAACTGTCTGAACCAGTCATAACTTCTAATATCTGTAAATGGAGTTGTTGCACCTCCGTGTAGTGTTAATGACCAATCTTTTAAGAATCTGTTGGTTTCAATTCTAGTAGAAAATTGTTGACCAGAATTTTCAGTTTTCTTTTCTTTATCTTTAGGAGTAGTTTCGTTACCCAAAACTACATTAGCAGATAGCAACACTAACAATGCTAACAGTTTATATTTCAATGCTCTCATATAACAAAAATAACACTAGTTTAGAAAATACGCGTATAAAGTCTACAAAAAAATAATTTTTTAACATGCTTTTTATACTTTTTCATTAGTTATTTTTGAGGAATGAGTCAAATTGAAGCACAAACTGATACAATTATAGCATTGAGTACGCCAAATGGTGTTGGTGCTATTGCAGTCATCAGATTATCAGGCAGTAATGCTATTGCCATTACTAATCAATTTTTTAGAGGAAAAAACTTGCTAGAAGTAACATCTCATACTATTCATTTTGGAAAAATTGTAGATCAGAACAATAATGAAATTGATGAAGTATTAATTAGTATTTTTAAGGCACCGAATTCTTATACCAAAGAAAATGTAGTTGAAATATCGTGTCATGGTTCGCCATATATCCAAAATAGAATTATTGATTTGTTTACTAGCAACAAAGTAAGGTATGCTAAAGCTGGTGAATTTACTTTAAGAGCTTTTTTAAATGGCAGATTTGATTTATCGCAAGCAGAAGCTGTGGCTGACTTAATTGCTTCAGAATCTGAATCAAGTCATGATATGGCAATAGCTCAAATGCGTGGTGGTATATCTAATGAAATTCAGAAGTTACGACAAGAGCTAATTGATTTTGCTGCTTTGATTGAATTAGAGTTAGATTTTAGTGAAGAAGATGTTGAATTTGCTGATAAAGATCGATTAAAAAATCTCATCTATCATATTTTAAAAGCACTAGAACAGTTAGCTCAAAGTTTTCAATTAGGAAATGCTATTAAAAATGGAGTAAATACCGTAATTGCTGGCAGACCTAATGCTGGAAAATCTACTTTACTTAATGTATTATTACAAGAAGACAGAGCCATCGTTTCTGACATTGCTGGAACAACAAGAGATGTTATTGAAGAAGTAATTAACATCAATGGTATTGCTTTTAGACTAATGGATACTGCTGGACTTAGAGCTGCTACAGATGCTATTGAAGCTATTGGCATTCAGAAAACAATGGAAAAAGTAAATCAATCTTCTATTTTATTATATGTTTTTGATGAAACAGAGTTAAATTTAACCACAGTAGAAGAAGACATCAACAGTTTATATAAAGATGGAATGAAAGTAATTATTGTAGCAAATAAATCAGATAAATATCATCAACTGCACGATAATATACAAGCCAATATTAACCAAGAACAGCTTGAATTAAATTCTTTTTACGAAAAATTTGCAAGTCAAGGATTTACTTTTTTACCGAATATCTCTGCTAAACAAAATCTTGGCATTGAACAAATTAAGATCTCATTATATCAATTAGTTGTAGACAAATCTATTACTATTTCTTCTACAATTATTTCTAACAGCAGACATTATGAAGCTTTACAAGGAGCAAAAAATGCTTTAGAACAAGCACTACAAAATATAGATGCACAAATAAGTAGTGATTTTGTAGCATTAGACATTAGACATGCATTGAATCATCTTGGAGAAATCACAGGAGCTATCTGCACCGACGATTTATTAGATAGTATATTTTCTAAATTCTGTATCGGGAAGTAGTTGCCTTTCTCTTATCTTCTAACTACTTGTTTTTATTGGGTTTACAAACAAATATTCTTCTCTTATTTGTTGCCCAATTGCACTTTATTGCTTATTTTTGTTGCCCAGTTGTTGCTCAAACAACAAATTCGTTGCCCAAAGGCACAAATTGAAAGGTACTGGTGAAATGATGCACCAATCAGCACCAACGAGCAACATCAGGCACTAATAAGCACCAAATGAGTAGTAATATTAAAATTCCGAAATTCTGTCAATATTGTGGTCAGGCATTTGTTGCCCAAACCACAACAACACGGTATTGCTCAAAAACTTGTAATTCCCGACACTACAAGCAAATCAAACGAGAGGAAAAAGTACAGGCTACTCTAAAGGAGCAAATCAAATCCGTTACTTCTGCAAATTCCGAAAACTTGCAAAGTCTGCAAAGTCTGCCAATTCAAACAGGCAATTTTATCAATCTTAGAGATAAGGAGTTTTTAAGCGTTCAAGAAGCTGCCATTTTATTAGGTGCAAGCAGATGGACTATTCAACGAATGATTCAAAGAGAAGACATAAAAGCAGGCAAGCTGGGCAGAAGAACCATAATACCACGTTCCGAAATTGATAATCTTTTTAACTGATGAGTAATGAAAATAACATTAAGACAACGCAAAAAGGGTAACAAGATTACCCTCTACCTTGACTACTACGACCAAGGTAAGCGAGAGTATGAGCATTTAGGTTTATACCTCACACCCGAACCCGAAAAAGGAAGTTTAACCAAAGCCCAAAAGGACGAGAACAAAAAAATCCTTGAATTGGCAGAGAGCATCCGAAGCAAAAGACATTTAGAAGTTCAAAACAGTATTTACGGTTTCCGAGATAAAGAGAAATTGAAAGGCAGTTTCTTTGAGTTTTTTGATGCACTTACCGAAAAGAAAAAAGCCAGTTTGGGTAATTATGGAAATTGGAATGCAGTCCGTATTCTGATAAAAGCCTATAATCCTAAAGATGTAACCTTTGAGCGATTAGATAAAGAATGGGTTGAAGGCTTTAAAGATTACCTGGACTATGAAGCCAAAACCAAAACAGGTAACGGCATTTCATTAAATACCAAATACAGCTATTTCAACAAATTAAGAGCCGCACTCAAACAGGCATTAAAAGAAGGTCTAATCAAATTCAATCCTGCGGAGCAAGTAGAACCATTTCCACAGGATGATGTAGAACGTGAATTTTTAACCCTTGAAGAATTACAAAAGTTAGCCAACACCCATTGCCGAAATGAAACGCTAAAGCGTATGTTCATTTTTTCTTGTTTGACTGGTTTAAGATGGTCGGATATTGAGAAACTAAAATGGTCAGAAATTCAGCACTCTGATAATTTAGGCTACTTCATTCGTTTTCGTCAACAAAAAACCAACGGAGCTGAAACCTTACCCATTGCCGAAGAAGCAAGAGAATTATTAGGCGAACAGAAAGAGCCAAAAGAAAAGGTTTTTACAGGGCTTAAATATGGCAACTGGAACAAAACCTACTTAAAGGATTGGTTAATTGATGCAGGCATCAATAAGCACATCACATTCCACTGTGCTCGTCATACTTACGCTACGCTTCAGTTGAGTTTAGGCACAGACATTTACACTGTTTCAAAATTATTAGGGCATAAAAACCTTTCTACTACCGAGATATACGCAAAGGTTATCAACGAGAAAAAGGTGGAAGCTGCCAACAAAATCAAAATCAAATTATAAGTATGGAAGCACCGCAAATATTTTTAGTAGAAGAATTGGAATTGAGAATTTCAATTGAAGCTGTTGAGTACAAACATAAGTTTGACAACTTTTGGGAAGAGTACAAATTCGACCCTGAATATTTCAACCGATTTATGGAAGGTCCTTTATTGAGTGAATTTGTTCAGACCATTTACAAAAGAACGCAACACCTCAATAACAACGAAATCAATAAATACCTTACGGTATCATTGAGCCAGTTCAAAACCCATAGCCCAAAGCTACGCTTTGAAGCTATGAAAGAACAGTATTATAAAGATTACTGGTATCCTAATCCTGAACCAGATCATTACTCTAAAATGTCAGAGTATGAAAACAAGTATTTCGGTCACGTTTTTAAATGGTATGAGAAACATTTCCACCTATTCCAAGAAGCCACAGAACAAGCCCTACAAGACTTCAAAAAAGGCTATTTAGGTTCATTTGCCGACTTCTCTATTCAAGCCCAACAAGAGCCTAAAAACAAGCTAAAAACCAATCTAACTGTCAAAGAAATAGCCTATTTATTCAGAGCCTTATATGAGGAAGGCATCATTGAAGCTAAACACAAAACAGATATATGCAATTTCATTGCCGAGAGTTTTTCATCCAAACAAAAAGAAGATGTGAGTGCCAACTCTTTGAGAAACGCTTTTGAATCTCCAGACTTCAATGCAGTAGATTTTTGGCAGGAAAAATTCTATCATTTAGGGCATCGAGCAAAAAAAGATAAAGAAAAATAAAGACTCTAAACAGCTGATAATAAACACAATAACATAGGGTTGCACAACCCTATGCAACTACCATAGCACCCATATAGTGCCTTGTTTTGCTTCCGTAATCATAAAAATATACAATGATGGAAGTAAATCAAATTCTCGAAAAGCTAAGTCAATTAGAACTAAAAATTGACGAGCAAAACCTACTTCAAAAAGAAGTACTCAATTTTAATGATGCCTGCAAGTATCTTGACATCAGTGCATCACATCTCTACAAGCTAACCTCTCAAAAGCAAATCCCGCACTTTTGCCCACAGGGAAAGAAACTCTATTTCAACCGACAAGAAATAGACGAATGGTTAATGCGAAACAAGCAGGAAACTTCAGAGGACATCGAAACGGCAGCAGCTAATTATTTAATCAGAAACAAACGTAAATAATTATGGGCTTTTATAGATTTTCCGAAGAAGAGGTTCAAGACATCAAACAGCGTTTAGATGAAATTTCTTTGACTTTAAAACAAAAGCAAAGAACTGAACCCGACCAAATCTGGTACGACAATCAGGAGTTTTTACAGGTAATGAACATAAGCAAGCGTACCGCAGCTTATTGGCGTACCGAAAATGTAATTGCCTATTCACAAGTGGGCAATAAAATCTACTACCGACTTTCCGACATTATGGATCTACTCCATAAAAGTACCATTCCTGCAAATAGTATCAATAACCTTAAAATTTCCACTGATGACAACAATAACGACTTATAAGAATTTCAATATACCTATTGAGGACGTTTCACTTTCCTCAATCATTTCTAATATCAAAACAGGCACTTACCACGATAGCATAAATGCTATTCGTATGGCTAAAGGTATGGGCAAACCCGAAAGAGCCGACCAACTCAAAAAAGAGCTTTTGGCGTTCACGCCTTCAGCTACTTTTAAAGACGGCAGAAAAAAAGATTTACTCACCGCTTACAGCGGTTGCGTTCATCTTGATTTTGATAAACTCACACCCGAAGAATTGCAACAGGCTTTTGACCTTACGGTCAAAATTCCTTTCACTTACGCTTGTTTCACAAGCCCAAGTGGTGATGGGTTAAAAGTATTTGTCAAAGTAAATACCGACCAAGAAACCCACGAACAAGCCTATAAGCAAGTACAAGCCTTTTATGAAAAGGAAATTAATATTGAAGCCGACCCAAAATGCAAAGACATTACAAGGCTTTGTTTTGTGTCTAACGACCCAAACGCCTTTTTAAATGAAAGTGCAAGCACTTTTGAAATTGCTTTGCAGGAGCAAGCTCCTTTAAGCGAACCTCTTTTTGAGCAAGCTCAAAATTCGTTCAATACCATTTTTGATGAATGTGTTAGTTTCACTAACAACATTCTAACCTTTAATAATGGCAACCGCAACAATTATTTGTATCAGTTAGCTTGTAATTGCAATCGAAGAGGCATTCCACACCCAGAGGCAGAAAATTTGATTACATCAAATTTCTACCACGAAAACCAAACCGAAATACGCAAATCAATTGAAAGTGCCTATCAAAATAATGCAGCAGAGTTTGGCAAGTTTGCAAACCTTGCAGGTTCGCAAAAAAAGGAAATCACAAACGACACCACAGAAGACTACCTCAAAACAACGCCTACCATTCCAATAGAAGCCATCAATCTGATGCCTAATCTCTTCCAAGATGGTGCAAGAGCATTTGACAATGACCCACGTAAAAGAGATGTTTTTCTAACCAGTGCCTTGTGTATTATTAGTGGTTGTTTGCCTGATGTTCAAGGCGTATATCATCAAGAAAGAGTTTATCCGCATTTGTTTTCGTTCATCATTGCTCCAGCAGCAAGTGGTAAAGGGGTTTTGAAAAATGCCAAAAGATTAGGCGATAAAATCCACGAAAGAATGGTTGAAAGTAGTAAACAAGCCAAAGACCAACACGAAAACGAAATGGTTGAATACAAAGCCCAATTAAGCAAGCGTAAGAAAGACGACCCAATACCCGAAAAACCACAAGAACCTGCCTTTAAATTGCTTTTCATTCCAGCCGATTGCAGTCAGGCAATGATGATGCAAATTCTACAAGACAATGATGGTAAAGGCATTATTTGCGAAACAGAAGCTGATGCAATGAGTGGAGCAAACAAGCAAGATTGGGGCAATTATTCACACATTATGCGAGCTGCTTTTCATCACGAAAAAATATCAGCAGCAAGAAAAACCAACCGTGAACTTTTAGAAATAAAACACCCACAATTGGCGGTGGCCTTGTCAGGCACACCTGCCCAAGTGCCAAAGCTAATCGCTTCGGCAGAAGATGGTTTATTTAGTCGCTTTATATTCTATGCGTTCAAAAACGAAATCGTTTGGCAAGACCCATCACCAAGACCAGGCGGTATAGTTTACAACGACCACTTTGAAGCATTATCAAACGAAGTACTAAAGATTGTTGATTTTTTAAACCAGTACCCAACCGAAGTATTTTTAACACAGAACCAATGGAATAAACTCAATCAAGTTTTTTTCGACAAGCTCAAAAACGTAGTGATTTTTACAGGCGAAGATGCAGCAAGTGTGGTATTTCGTTTGGGCTTAATCCTGTATCGCTTTTGTATGATTTTCACTTCCTTACGGAAGTTTGAAAATGGCGATTGCTCTAAAGATGTAACCTGCACTGATGATGACTTTGAAGCATCTTTGATGCTTTCAGAAGTCTATTTGCAACACAGTCTTTTAATGTTCAACAATTTGGAAGAAAACAAAGACCCTATTCTGTACAAGATGCCAAACAACAAAAAACAGCTATTAGACCAGTTGCCACAAGACTTTCAACGCAAAGAAGCAGTTGCACTTGGTAAAAAGTTAGGCTTATCCGAAAGGTCAGTAGATGATTTTCTAAACAACTCTGTACCAATGCTTTTAGAAAAGCCAAAGACAGGACATTATCGAAAAATCAATTAATGTTGAAAACTCCTCAATAGTTTTTGGTTCGCTTTTCTTTTGTTTGTTGTACATTTGTCAATAATCAACAAATTGATTTATAACAAACGGAAGTAATGAACAAATTCGGGGATTTAATTAGAAACACAAGAGAAGAAAAAGAACTTTTACTTCGGCATATTGCAGCTGAATTAGATGTTGACACAGCTCTTGTAAGTAAAATTGAAAGAGGAGAAAAAACCGCAAAACGTGAACACGTTTTGGCTCTTGCTCAATTATACAGTATCGACCCAGATAAATTGATTGCTTTATGGTTAGCTGACCAAGTAGCTCATTTGGTAGAAAGTGAGCCACAAGCAGAACAAGCCATTAGAATAGCATTAAACAACATTATAGGTGAATAAATTATCAGCATACCACGCCAAATATTTTGCCTATGATTTAACAAGGCAATTACCTGCCAATGATATTGGCAAACTTACCGCATCCTTACAGGATGCTCAAGTGGACTTAAACCCTCATCAAGTAGAAGCAGCACTTTTTGCTTTTAAATCACCATTATCTAAAGGTGCTGTTTTGGCTGATGAAGTAGGTTTAGGAAAAACCATTGAAGCCGGTATCATACTATCACAACAATGGGCAGAAAGAAAAAGGAAATTATTAATTATTGGTCCTTCCAACTTGCGTAAGCAATGGAACAGAGAGTTAGCAGATAAATTCTATTTGCCTTCCGTTATTCTGGAAGCAAAGTCATTTAACAACTCGATTAAAGAAGGTAATCTAAATCCCTTTAATCAAGAAGATACGATTATCATTTGTTCGTATCATTTTGCTAAAAACAAAGCACCTTATCTAAAACACATCAATTGGGATTTAGTAATTATTGACGAAGCACATCGCTTACGCAATGTTTATAAACCCTCAAATAAAATAGGCAACGGCATCAAAGATGCCTTAGACCATTGCAAAAAAGTATTGCTTACTGCAACACCTTTGCAAAATTCTATTTTAGAGTTATACGGCTTAGTAAGCCTTATTGACCCCTATATTTTTGGCGATTTAAAAAGTTTCAAAAGTCAGTTTAGCAGGAATATAGATGAAGAAAACTATACAGATTTAAGAAACCGTTTACAGCCTATTTGCAAACGTACTTTAAGAAGGCAAGTTTTAGAATACATCAAATACACCGAGCGTAAACCTTTGGTTCAGGAGTATTTCCCCAATGAAGATGAAACAACGCTTTACAATTGGGTAACGGACTATTTACAACGACCAAAACTGTATGCTTTGCCTTTCAGCCAAAGGCAATTAATGACCTTAATACTTCGTAAACTTTTAGCATCATCTACTTATGCCATCTACGGTACTTTAGATGCTTTAGTCAAGCGTTTGGAAAACATCATTACCAACCACAATGCAATTGAGGAAGAAGATGAAATGACCATTGATTTTGAAACCTATGATGAAATTCAAGACGAATGGGAAAGCGAAGAAGAAGATGAAAGTGAAGCCGAAGATAATTTTGAGGAAGTAGTTTATACAGAAGAAGAAATTGAAGAAGTTAAAAGTGAATTAGCCGACTTAGAAAAGTTTAGAGCCTTGGCTCAACGCATTAGAAAAAACTCAAAAGCAGAACAATTATTCACTGCCTTAGAAAGAGGGTTTACAGCCTTAGAATCATTAGGTGCTAATCAAAAAGCACTAATCTTTACAGAGTCCAGAAGAACACAAGATTTTATTTGTAACCTACTGGAAGCAAGAGGATATGCAGATAAGGTAGTTAAGTTTAACGGAAGCAATGCAGATCCAAAATCAAAAGAGATTTATGCAGCTTATCTTAAAAAACACAAAGGCACAGATATTTTAACAGGCTCATTAACTGCCGATAAAAGAGCTGCCATAGTTGATTATTTTAAAGATGAAGCAACTATAATGGTGGCAACCGAAGCAGCTGCCGAAGGTATCAACTTACAGTTTTGCTCTTTGGTTATCAATTTCGACCTGCCTTGGAATCCACAACGTATTGAACAACGTATTGGTAGATGCCACCGTTACGGTCAGAAATATGATGTTGTAGTTATCAATTTCCTCAACAAAGCCAATGCGGCTGACCAACGTGTTTATGAACTCTTAGACCAAAAATTCCGCTTATTTGATGGCGTTTTTGGGGCTTCTGATGAAGTTTTAGGAAGCATTGGCAATGGTGTTGATTTTGAAAAAAGAATCGCTACAATATACCAACAATGCCGAACCACAGAAGAAATACAAACGGCTTTTGATGATTTACAACAAGAATTAAAGCCTGACATTTCCGAAAAAGTACAGGAAACAAGAAAAGTATTGATTGAAAACTTTGATGAAGAAGTAAGAGAGAAACTCAAAACCAATCTTTTTGAAAGTACCGAAAACCTTAACCGCTTTGAAGAACGATTATGGGATACCACAAAATTCTATCTAAACAGCTCAGCCCAGTTTGATGATGAAAACTACACCTTTACCTTAAAGAAAAATCCATTCCCTAATGTATCTATTCATCAAGGGCCATATATGATTTTGAAGCCCAAACAAGGGCAACGCAAGTCGGATATTGATGTTCCTGATGACACTAATATTTATCGTGTAGGCCATAAGTTAGCCAAAGAAATTTTAGGAGCTTGTAAGCGACTCAATACAGCAACAAAGGAATTAACCTTTGATTATTCCAATACCCCTACCAAAGTAACAGCATTGGAAAACTACTTAGGGCAATCGGGTTGGTTGCAGGTAAGCCATTTAGAAATCAATTCTTTTGAGTTTGAAGATTTTTTAATCACGGCTTGCATTACGGATAATGGCGAAACCATTGATAATGAAATAGCCCAACGCTTTTTTTCTATTCAAGCTACAGAAGGGCAAACGCTTTATGCTCCAGACGATATTAAAAAGACTTTAGAAGAAGTATTGTACAGCGAAACACAAAGTGTTATTTCAGATAATGCCAACCGTAACAAAGACTTTTTTGATACTGAAATGGATAAGCTCGACCAATGGGCAGACGATATGAAATTGAGTTTAGATAAGGAAATAAAAGACTTAGATGCAGAAATCAAACTCCGAAAGTCAGAAGCTAAAAAAATGTTGAATCTGGAAGCCAAAGTAAAAGCCCAAAGAGCCATTAAGGATTTAGAAAAGAAACGAAGCGAAAAACGTCAACACCTTTTTGAAGCCCAAGACACCATAGACGACCGTAAGGAAAACCTATTAGACGAGATTGAAAGACGCTTAAAGCAAGAAGTAAACACTACCGAATTATTCACCATAAAATGGAAGATGATTTAATATGAAAGACTTAACAAAATCTGCAATAGACAGAGTAAAATATTTCAACAATTAAGGCGATTGATGCTGGAAATACAAAATCATATTGGATTAGTAGGACTTTTCATATGAAGGCGAATATCTTTTTACTTCCAAAATGGTTGCTGATTTTTTTTGATGTTAAAGACTCGTACTAGCCAAACAAATATCCATTGAACAGATGAATAAAGATGAAGTAAAACATAATGGTTATCAAGTGATTTTTGGTTTAAAATTCGAAAAGTTTAAAGGACTTATTCGTGAGTACTTTTCAATTACTGTATTACCAACTTCAAAATCTTTCACAGAAGGAAACTGAGATGGTAAAATCAAAATCAAGATACTGATAATCAATCATTTAAGCGTCTTAAAAGTTTGGCGGTATTCAATTTCAGGGCTTTTTTAAATATTGCAATGCTAATTATAAAGTAAAAAATTCAAAAAAAGGTTGATTGGTTTGAAATTAGATATTGTAATTGATAAACCATTTGTAAAAGAATTAACCAAAAAAATTGGCGGAGCAACAAAATTCATAAATCAACGTGATGAGGAGTTTTTAGTAGCTATTACTCAAATGAGAACCTATTAGTTTAGAAAATTACGGTACCAATGCATTTAACCTGATGTATTTAGAAATGGGTCCGTAAAAATATGCAGTTTATTCAGATGCCATCTAAAGAAGCTATTTTTGAATTGAGAAAACAGCAGTTGAACTAATATACTTTGAACAATATTAAATCTTGAGAAAAAAACACATCCAAGAGATACAATGTATGCCTGAAGTATTAAAGCTTTAATAGCTTATTTTGAGGTTGGTATTGCTGATGAAATGAAGGAAAAAATCAGAGCATCTTTGGGCAGAAAACTTATCCCATACAACAAGCTGAATTGAATGTCTTAATAATGCGATTTTAAAAGAAAAGGCATTGGATACCACAAATTGAAGATGCCTGTACCAAAATGGCTTCCCAATGATTATGGTTTTCGTACCACTAATTCATTCAATACTTGAAAAATAATGGATTGGTGCTTTAAGCAAAGAAGATTACAGCCGTTTCCTTGGATCATAAAAAAGAGCTAATCTTTTTAATAGACAGGGACATAAAAAGATGAAAACCCCAAATTGTTAAAAGAAGTTTTGTCAACGCTTAAAAGATAGATAAAGATGGCGTTTCAATACTTTTTAATTGAATTTACTATTGAAGGTACACGATAATATCATTCGTGAATCAGGTTTCTTTTCCATGGGTATTAGAGATAACTGGCTTAATAGATTGAACCTCATAGACCACGTTCAAAACGACTTTTATTACCCAGAACTGGAAGATAAAGTAACACATCTCATTTTTTCATTTAATAAAAATCACTGTTTCAATGATGGCAATAAAAATTCATCAATTGCTGTAGCAGCTTATTTTCTTACTGAGGGGAGTAAAAAACCTTCAAAGGTCTTAGTAGATAAATTCATTTTAGAAATGGAAAATATTGTGGTAGATGTTGCAGATAATATTATAGACCGAGATTTATTAAAGGAAATAGTTACTTCTATTTTATATGAGTATGACTATTCAGAAGAATTAAAAATGAAGATAATATAAGCCTGTTTTGTATAGCGTTTAGAAATTTTAAGACATAAATAGAAATTGATACCAATGAGCAATAAAAAACAACTCCAAAAACTCGAACTCACTTGGATAGGCAAAGGCGAAGAACCCAAGCTCGAACCTCGTATTTTAATAGAAAACCCAGAGTACAGCTATGGCGACCCCAATAGCCCCAATATGCTCATACACGGTGATAACCTACTTGCCCTTAAAGCCCTCGAACAAGACTATGCAGGCAAAGTAAAGTGCATTTATATAGACCCGCCTTACAATACAGGCAACGCCTTTGAGCATTATGATGATGGTGTAGAACATTCGCTTTGGTTGAGTTTGATGAAGAACAAGAGATTGGATATTTTGAGAAATCTTTTGAGTAATGATGGCTCAATTTTGGATAAGTATTGATGATGAAGAAAGCTTACCTAAAAGTATTTGTGATATGGTATTTGGAAAAATAGAAGACATAATTTTAATTTATGTTCAAAGATATGGCAATAAAACTTTATGAAGTTTTAAAATGGTTTCTTCTCTTTAAATATTTTGTACTTGTGTGTAAAAAAATGTTGGGTTTGAAAAAATTATTCCAAGAAATGCCGAAAAATGGACAAAAGGTACAAAAATCCAGATAAACGACCCAAGAGAATTCCTTGGGAAGAGAATATAATAATTGCAAAAAAAATTGAACCAATTAAAGATTGAAGGTTTATGTGAAATAACTACATCTTTTGGTAAAAAAAATAATGAATATAAGATATTAAAATCATATCAAGAGTTTTAGATGAAGAAAGAATCGATTTGGTTCAAGGACATAAGGTCAAATGATGATATTACAGAGCAAAAATATTTTTATAGCTGACCATATATGCTCAAACTTGTATCTTTGAAGAATTTGGCATAATGGTTCATCAATTGATATAATTATATCAATTTCTAAAAGAAATGCTGTTAGTGAAGAAGAAAAATATTTGCTACTCCAAAACCTGAAAATTAATTGAAAGAGTTTATAATGTTAGCTACAACAAGGTGACCTGGTGAATTCTCTTTCTTAGGTTCAGGCACCACAAACAGCAGTAGCCAAAAAATGGGCAGGCGTTGGATAGGCGTAGAATTGGGCGAACACGCCAAAACGCATTGTGTTCCAAGATTAAAAGCCAAGTAGTAGATGGCGAGCAAGGCGGCATCAGCAAAACTGTAAACTGGCAAGGTGGTGGCGGTTTCAAATTCTATACCCTTGCACCCAGTTTATTAAAGCAAGATAAGTTTGGCAATTGGGTCATTAGCCAAGAGTACAATGCTGATATGTTGGCAGCAGCAATGGCAAAGCAAGAGGGTTTTAAATACCAGCCCCACGAAAGCACCTATTGGAAACAAGGGCAAAGCTCTGAGCAAGATTTTATTTTTACCACAACCCAATTCCTTACCGTAGAAGCCTTAGACAGCATCAAAGACGAAATGCAACCAGGCGAAACTTTGCTCATTTGTTGTAAGTCTTTCCAAAAAGAATGCAAAGGCAAGTTTGGCAACATTACCATTCAAAAAATTCCTTTAATGCTATTAGGCAGATGCGAATATGGTAAGGAAGATTATAGCTTGAATATTATTAATATGCCACTGTCAGAAGCAGAATCTTCAGAATTAGAGGATGAACAGGATGAATTTCAAAATAAAAAATTCAGAAAATCCAACAATCCTGAAAATTCAGATACAGAATTAGAGGATGAGCAGGATTTTATAGATGATAAAATTAGTGTGCAGGAACTGGCAGATAAGAAAAACAAAATCAAGCCTTCTCAAACACCATCACTTTTTGATGATGTAAACAATAATTCTGAAAATTCTAAAATCCAATAAATTCAGATGGAGAAAGAGTTAACATACAAAGTCATAGGTTGTGCAATGAAAGTGCATAATACCTTGGGCAATGGTTTTCAAGAAGTCATATATCAAAGATGTTTGGCTATTGAATTGCAAAAAGAGGGTATTGATTTTCAAAGAGAGGTTGAGCAAGAAATTTATTACGAAGGTCATAATGTAGGCACTCGCAGAGCCGATTTTATCATAGACAATTCCATTGTAGTAGAATTAAAAGCATTGATAAAACTCGAAGATGTTCATTTAGCCCAAGCCAAAAATTATCTCACCGCTTACAATTTCGACATTGGTTTGCTCATCAATTTTGGAGCAACGAGCTTAGAGTATAAAAAAGTATTTCACAACAGACTTTCAGAAAATTACCGCAAGGTAAATTCTGCAAATAATTCTGATAATTCAATAATCCAGTAAATCCAGATTCAGACAATAATATGAATACAATTGCCAATAATATAAAACAACGCTTATCACTTCGTGAACCGCTTCAAGATTCACTCGATATTGTAGCTCAACTTTGTCAAGAATTAGAGTTAAAAAAAGAAGTTGATTTAGCAGCAGAATTAGAAAAGGTAAAAGCTCATTTTCCTACTTGTACCGATTTTGAAAGAGATTTTGTTTCTATTGCTTTTTCAATTGCCACAGGTGTAGGTAAAACCCGTTTAATGGGTGCTATTGTGGCTTATTTATACTTACAAAAAGGCGTTAAGAACTTTTTCATTTTAGCTCCCAATCTTACTATTTACGACAAACTCATAGAAGATTTTGGCAATCCTGCCTATCACAAATATGTGTTTAATGGCATATCTGAGTTTGTTCACAACAGACCCGTAGTCATTACAGGCGACAACTATGCACAACAAGGTGCATTATTTTCAGATTCCGAAATCCGCATCAATATTTTCAATATAGCCAAGTTTAATTCCGACAACAGAGGTACAAGACAAGGCGGAGTAAGTTTAGCCCCAAAAATCAAAAGACTATCCGAGTATTTAGGGCAATCGTATTGGGAATATTTATCAGGTTTGGAAGATTTAGTCATTCTAATGGACGAAGCACACCGCTACCACGCAGATGCTTCTAAAAATGCCATCAATGAGCTAAAGCCCATTTTAGGCTTAGAAATGACAGCAACCCCATTTGATGAAAAGGGCAAGCAATTCAAAAACATAGTGTTTGAATATTCCTTAGCCCAAGCCTTGTCAGATGGTAAGTATGTAAAGAACCCGGCTATTGCTACTCGTAAAAATTTCCAAAAAGGCTCTTTAAGTGATCGTGAAGTTGAAATCATCAAATTAGAAGATGCCATAAGCATACACCAAGACACAAAGAACGAATTGGAAATCTATTCCAAAAACAACGAAGTGAAATTGGTGAAACCATTCATTTTGGTAGTTTGTAAAGACATAGCCCACGCTAAAGAAATATACGAACTCATCAATACAGATGCTTTTTATGATGGGCAATACAAAGGCAAAGTGTTACAAATAGATTCATCTACCAAAAAAGAAGAAGATATTGAGCAACAGTTTATTTCCTTAGAAAGTCCAGATAACGAAATAGAAATTGTTATCCATGTAAATATGCTCAAAGAGGGTTGGGATGTTACCAATCTATATACCATTGTGCCACTTCGTGCCGCCAATGCAGGTATTTTGGTAGAACAAACCATTGGTAGAGGGTTAAGATTACCTTATGAGGGCAAACGTACAGGCGTAGATAAAATTGATAAATTAACGGTAGTAGCTCACGAAAACTTCAATGCAGTTATTGAAGCAGCTAATGACCCTAACTCAATTCTAAATAAATTGAGTCAAATTATTTTGTCTGAAGAAGATTTATCTACCAAAACCGTAGTAGTTACCTCTCAGCCAGTAATGGAGCAAACCTTTGTAAAGGAGCAAGAGAAAATTAATGTAATAGCCAACCCACATGACAAGCAAAAGGCACAAAACAACTTAGATGCTAAAAAGGCTATTATCAATGTACTGCCCGATTTTGGAAGTTTACCAGAAGTTCGCAGAGTAGAAGATTTAAGTAAAGAGGAAGTTAAGCGTAAAGTAATTCGGCAAGTAGAAAAAAACCTATCAGAAGGGCAAGGGAATCTATTTGCAGCTCAAATTGTAGCAGAAGCCAAAGAGGTATATGATACAATGGTAACCGAATACAAAAAGAATATCATTGAAATACCACGTATGGACTTAGTGCAAGGCGAAACAAGAGCCGAGTTCAAAACCTTTGATTTAGATATTACAGGATTCAATTTCCAAGCCTTAGAGCAAGAGATTATCCGAATGGGTTTAAAAGATAGGCAAGTAGAAACCCTAAAAGCAAAATCAAGCGGTTCGTATGGCAATCCTATCAAACTCATCATTGCAGAATTAATTGATTACCCAGAAATTGATTATGATGAAAATGCAGAGTTGCTTGTATCATTTAGCCACCCAAGCCTACGAAGCTATCAAAGCCAATATAAGCAACGAAGAAGAATTGCCTTCGGCAATCTTCCAATTCAAAGCAGCCATAGCGGAAAAGGTTTACAATCAAATGAAACAGCACTTTCAGTTGCATTCAGCAGATTATGTTGCCCCAAGAGTATTTCCATTTATACGCATAGAGCAATGGAGTTTTTCATCATTGGTAAATGCAGGCTACAAAGACTATCGAGATATAGTAAGCCCTACAAATATGATTCCTAAATACGTATTTAGAGGTTTTGAAAAAGCCTGTCATTTTGAATACAAGTTTGACAGTAAAGCCGAACAAGATTTAGCCTTTGTATTAGAAAATGATGCCACAGTAATCAAGTGGTTAAGACCAGCACCCAACCAATTTAGAATTTATTGGGATAACAACTCAAAAAGGTATGAACCTGACTTTATTGTAGAAACTGAAAGCACCATTTATATGCTTGAAGTCAAACGTTCAGACCAAACCGAAGAAGAAACCGTATTAGCCAAAAAAGTAGCAGCAGAACGCTACTGTAAATACGCTTCTGAATACACAGCAGAAAATCAAGGTAAAAAGTGGGTGTACTTAATCTTACCTCACAACGAAGTAAGCAGAACAGTAAGTATGAATTATTTAGCAACGAAGTTTAAAGGGTAGAATATGATAGAATTTAAAGGTTCAAAATGGTACAAATGCGACCTGCATTTACACACAACAGCAAGCGAATGTTTTGCTGATAGAGAAGTTACACCCGAACAATGGGTTGATAAAGCTATTGAACAAGGTTTGCATTGTGTAGCAGTTACAGACCATAATACGCCTTTAGGTATAAAAGCAATTCAAGAAGCCGCAAAAGATAAACCGCTTACCATATTCCCTGGAGTGGAGATAACTTGCGATTCAACGAAAATTCATTTATTGATTTTATTTGACCCATCTAAAGGAGAAGAAGAAATCAAAAGTTTTTTAAGCAAATGTGATATAGAACATTCTGTATATGGCGATCAATTGGCTTCAACAAATAAATCAGTTGTGGAGGTTGCAAATATTGTAAGAGATAAATGTAATGCCATAGTTATTCCTGCCCATATAGATGAGTTTTCTGGAATATTTAATTTAAGTCATCAAAATTTAATTGATTTTTATGAGCGTTCTGATATTACAGCAGTTCAAGTAGTTCATAAGGCTTTTTATGAAAATGAAGTTCCTGCTGATTTTCACAGTCAATTAGTTAGCTATTACGGTAATACTAAGAGTACCATTGATATAAATGCTTGGAAAAAACCAGTCGATTTAGCCAAAGAAAAAAATATATCTATCTTAACATTTTCGGATAACCCTCATAAAGCAGGCGATTCTAAACACGGTCTTTGGGGTATTGGCTCTCGTTTCACTTGGATAAAAATGGATGAAACACCATCATTGGAGGGTTTAAGACAAGCATTTCTACTTCCTGAACATAGGGTAATAAATGATTTTGATATTAAAGAAACCGACCCTAATAAGCAACCCGATATTTGGTTTAAAAGCCTTAAAGTAAAGGGTACTGAATTAACCAAAAAGCAAGATTTAGAAATTGACTTTAATCCGCAACTAAATACAATAATAGGTGGTAGAGGTAGCGGTAAATCGAGTATTTTAAGGTTCATTAGAGGGGTTTTCAATAGAGGAGTAAATCTTGCAGATTTTGAAGACCTTTTAAAGGAGCAAAACTTATTTTATAAAAAAGCAGATACATCTCACAAAAAAGAAACGATAGGTGTTTTCGACCTTGATACATCTGTTGTTGAAATAGAAATAGTCCGTAAAGAAGTACTATATAAAATCGTAGCAAGTAAAATAATTTCCGCTTCAAGCCAATTTATAGAAGTCTTTAAATGGATTGATGGTTCTTGGGCTTTAGTAAAAGATGATGATAAGTACCTTTTAGAAATATTTGAATTTGAGCAGTACTCACAAAAACAAATTTACGAGATAGCAAAAAATCCAAATGCTTTACGTGAAAGGATTGATAACGCTATTCCATCAATGCAAGTGTTTTTTGATAAAAAAAATAGAATTAAAAATGAGTTTTTGGAAGCAAGAACCAGTTTTAGAACAAAACAAGCCTCAATCAGTAATAAAACTAAAATCAAAACAGATTTAGAAGACATCAACAATACTTTAAAGGCGATTGATAAATCAGGTATAACTTCAACTATAAAAAGTAAAGATTTATTTATAGAAGATAATAGGTCTTTAACCAAATTTATTGAAAATCTTGATGCTTTAAAATTAGCATTAGATAACGTTAAAATTGACTTTTCACTTAACGAAATCGAAACAGAAAATATACAACCTGAACATAAAACTGAATTAGAAGGCTTGATTACCGCCACTTCTTCTTTGGTTGAGCTACAAGAAAAAGAACTTGATAAAATAATAGAAACGGTAGCAGGTATAAAAGCATCCTTTAAAGATTACATTCAAAAATCGGATTGGCAGAAAGCATTAAACATTCTTAATCAAGAAATTGAAAACAAGAAAAAAAGTCTTTCAGAAACAGAGATAGCATCACTTACTCAATATGAAGAACTTTCATCAAAAGTAGCAGTAAAACAGAAAGAGCTTCAAGTTATTAATGATACGGAGACAGAAATGAAAGAAATACATAACAAATGTAATTTACTTTTAAAGGAATATGTATCCGTTTGTAAGGAGATAACAGAAACACGTTCCACTTTTATTAATAATAATATTAAAGACCCTTACTTGAAAATAGAAATAAAGGGCTTTAGAAATAGAGATGATTTTGAAAGTCAGTTAAGGTCAATAATTAGCAATGAATCTTCCTTTGGTGATGATATTGAAAAACTAAAAACATTATGTTTTACTGGTGTTGTTGAGGATAAAATACTAATTGCTAAAAAGGCACTTTTAGATGCTCATTATAGCGATACTTCATCTGAACATTTTCACGGATTTTTCAAAAATGCCCTGAAAAAATTAAGCCCAAGTCAAATAGATAATATTGAAATCTTTATGCCAGAGGATGATATTATTGTAAAATATAAACCCGAAGGATCATCAGTATTTAAGCCTTTGTCAACAGCATCAGCTGGTCAAAAAACAGCAGCTATTCTAACATTTCTACTTTCTTTTGGAGATGAACCTCTATTGCTCGACCAACCCGAAGATGACCTTGACAATAGATTAGTTTATGATTTAGTTGTAAAGGGCTTAAAGAAAGCAAAGGAGAAAAGACAAATAATAGTTGTTACACACAATGCCAATATTCCTGTAAATGGTGATGCTGAGTACATTCTTTCAATGGATTCAACAACAACAGACATTAAAGTCCTTCATTCAGGAACAGTAGAAAACAGTGCCATTAAGAAAGAAATTTGTGATGTAATGGAAGGAAGCGAAAAAGCATTTCAACTAAGGTCAGAACGCTATAAAACAATATTCTCGTAAATAAAAAATATGATTGCAGCAGGATTAAGATGTACACCGCATAAGGTTTTTTATACCATTATAGAGTTAAAAGAAGATGATTCATTTTCATTGGTTAATCAAGAATTGATTATCCCTAAGTCATTTGACATTCCTAATAAGCTAAAATATATAAGAAAGACTTTATTAGATATATTCAAAGAGTATAATGTAGTTCGTGCTGGAATACGTATTACTGAAAACAATGCCCAGTCCCCTGACTTATTTAGAATAATGTTAGAAGCAGTCATTCAAGAATTAATAGCAAGCAGCAATGTAGAGTACTATTTTACTGGTGTAAAAGGGTCTATTGCTTCCAAATTAGGTATTGGTAATGATGGTGCAATTGGTTTGTTAATTGATGGCTCGCAAGATTATAATAATATTACTGATTGGAAATTATTTTCAAAAGAACATAGAGAATCAATATTAGTAGGTTTTGCTTCAATAACTTTATAATACAAATTTATGCTTGATTATACCCAAACATCATTACACTTCAAAATATTAAAAGATATAGGTCAGGAAGGTAAAAACTCAACCGTTCATATTGCTCACGACAACCAGTTAGACACTGAAATAGTAGTTAAGAAAATAAACAAATCTGATTTCAAGGACGATTCTTTATTCTTTGATGAAGCAAAGATGTTGTATAGCTCAAACCATCCCAATATCGCACCAATTCAGTATTCCTGTCAAGATGAAGATTATATTTACATTACAATGCCTTTGTTTCAAAAAGGCTCATTGAACAGCATAATAGATCAAAGACCTCTCACAGTTGGCGAAATAGTTAAATACAGTATTGATTTTTTAAGTGGCTTACATCATATTCATTCAAAACGATTATTGCATTGCGATATTAAACCGACAAACATTTTAGTATCTGATAGTAATGATGCAATCCTTACTGATTTTGGTTTAGCCCGTTACCTAAATGAAGATGGCTTAACCTTGATTGATAAGTTTTATCATTTTCATAGAGCACCCGAAACAATCCAATCAAATGAAATAAGCCATCACAGCGATATTTTTCAAGCTGGTTTAACAGTATATCGCTTATGTAATGGTAATGCCTTTTTTAAAAGCCAACTGAATAAATTTGCAACTAAAGAGGGTACAATTGATGAAAACAAATTCTTGAAAGCAATTTTTGAAGGTAAGTTTCCTGATAGAAGTGCATATTTACATCATATTCCGCAAACCCTTAGAAATTATATTCGAACAGCTTTACAACCCAATCCTGAGCATCGTTATCAAAACGTATTAGATTTTTTAAATGACCTTGCTAAAATTGAAATATCTCACAACTGGCAAATGATTCCATTAGAGAATGGTTGCACTTGGCAATGTGTAAAAGACGATAAAGAGTATAATATTTCTATAATAGGTAAGGATGATAAAACAGCTGAATTAAAAACTACCAAAAAAGGCTTATTGAGTGCAAAGGAACGTCAGATAAAGGATTATTGCGTAAAAAGCACTACATTTGAAGATGCTTATTCGCTTGTTAAGAAAGCATTAAACAATAATTCGATCTAATTATCGTTAGCTATTAAGATGATGCCAAAGCAGTTAACATATAACAATACACCTTTAAAATCAAGAGAGGAAAACTCTAATTTGATTAAAGGAAGCGTGTATTCTGCTAAAGTAAAACTTCCCAAATCTTTCGATTCAGCCAAAGTATTAAAATCAACTGATTTAGGTAATGGCTATCATATTTTTACCGAACAAGGTAAGAAGAAATAAGACCCACCCAGCCACCGCACAAAACACGGCTTATGCACTCCCACCGCACAATGCCAACGCTTCAGTGCATACTATGGTACTGCCGCCATTTTTAAACTGTCATACTTTTTGTGTGGGCTGTTGCCAACGCTATACAGCACATTGCTTTTTTGTTTAAAGCATTTATTTCTTTAGCGGTAAAAACTAAAAAAGCAAAGAGCTGTTGCCAACCCACACACCCCAAACAAAAAGCCGCTACATTCCAACCACCACCACCATTTCGCTTATGCCAGTATTAAAAATGTCGGAAGCTACATTAACATAATGTGGCATTATAGTACAGCCTTTTCCCCTGCTTGTGCAAGCACCCAACCGCACAGTCTGTCCTATAATAACATTATGTTAAGTATCCAGCACCATAGCTGTCCTTATCAGTCCAGAGCCGTGTTTTAACCAGCCGCACCCACCCTAAGAACCACAATTCCCCACCACCCTTTCAGCGGTCAGAAAAAAAATAAACTATGTTGTTTAGTATCGGCTTTTAGTAGGTACTATTCCGTTTCTCTACATAGCACCCACTAAAGCCTAATTTGCCAGCAAGAGTAGTGCCTTCTCTCCATTCCACGATACCCAACGCACTATTCCATTACGCAATCCGTATGCTTTCCCCAACACAATAAACTTTGCAGAAATGTAAAGATTGCAAAGTTTGCAACCCTGCAAAAGCATACAGTATTGCTCCATTCCACACCCACGCAATCGTTCCATTCCGTTCAGTTACTACACTTGCCACGCACAAGCCAACGCACAAATAAGGTATAGTTTATTTTTTTTCTGGTAGTGTTTACCCCATTGGAATTGAAAATAAGGTGCATCAATTAAGATTAGAATTATAAGAGATATTTTAACAAAAAAGAATAAAAAAGGCAGCAAAAGTAGGTGGTTACAATTGGCCCATCAAGGTCAAGCCCTACGGGTTTTGAAAAAAAAATCTCCACCCTATCGGGTAGTATTTTTTTCTCAAAAACCTTGCTTGTCCAATCTCCACCACCTGATGAGATGGCTTTCTTTTTTTTTCGTTTTTTTCTTTGTCAAAAAATTTTTTGTCAGAGGGGATTTCGGGAGCAAACAAAATCATCTCAAAATGGCAAAATTCTCACTTAAAACGTACAGCCCAAAAGCTCAAATAAACGAACCACATTTCTACATCCTATGCAAAGGAAACAACAGCGGAAAACCACTTTCAGAGCCTTGCCCTAATTGCTTTGTTTTAACCGCCAAAACTGAAGAAGAAAAGCAGTTTTTTTACTCGCTTTGTTTCGGCTTATGGAAGGCAAAATCCTTTGAATATTTTTTAAAAGGTTCTGTTATCCCATTCATTACCATTGGCGATTGCAAACAAGCCATAAATAACGGATTAGAGCAAGCCAAAAACGATTTAAAAGGCTTCAATAAGTCAGTAAAGGCATTAGAAATTTTAGAGCAGCAAGAGAAAAAATACAAAGAAACTTTGCTACTTATCAATGATGCTAAAAGGGCTATTTTTTACCGATACATCAAAAGGAGATAAAAAACCTTTCCTATGGTTGTCTTATGGTTTAGTTACACTTATTTAAACCTTATTTAACCATTATAGGAAAAAAGGTGCAAACGAAAAAAGCCCACTCGATATGAGCAGGCTTTCCCGATTTTCCGAAATCATCTAATCCACTGATGAAGAATTAGAATATCTTGGCTACTTTCATTGCATTACCTTGAGCAAATAAGTAGTAGTTTGAGTTTACTTCCTGATAAAATTCCACAGCCAACACATTAACAACCGACACATCCGCAGAAATAGTAGGAGAACCCGGTAAAGTACTTACAACACTAATCGCACTAGTTACAGCATTTACAGGGAGATACCCTGAATCTTGCACATCTGTTAAGCCGTTTGTAGTACCGTCTTTTGGCTCATAAACTCCAGTCGTACTGTTATATTCAAAATCCGACAATACAGCAATAGCATTGATGATTTTGAAATGAGTAGCACCAGCAGGAATATACATTCTATCCAAAGGATTAAACGAAGCAATATCTAAAGTTGAACTATCCCTCGCAGCAGTTGGAGTAATGGTATAAGGAGCGTTAAAAGCACCATTGAAAGCAGTGTACTTGTTAAACTCAAAACCATCTAAGTATTGAGGAGCAACAGTTACTAAAATTGCTCTTCGACCTCTGGCTTCTGAACCATCTTCCAGATTGATTTTTTTCATTATTGCGGTAATCCTTCCAGTAACTTGGCTATCGCCATTATTACGGATTAAACCTGCAATACTTGTTCTTAAGGATTTACCTGCAATTGCACTTCCGCCAAATTCGTTCATATTTTCACGAGTTCTTTGGAAAGCTGGATCAGTTGCAATTTGTTCAGCAGATGGACCACCTGATAATCCTGCAAAGTCGCCTTGCAGTCCTTTAATTTTGAAATGTCGTACTCCGCCCATTGTGCCAGAGTATCGAACGAGACCTGTTTGTCTTGCCATAATGATACGCTATTTATATGTTGAAAATTTATTGTAAATTTACGCCATAAATAGCTGTTTATCAATTACTTAAATAGTGCAATATGAAGCAATTAGATGTAAGGGGTCAGACCACAATCAAAACCAACTACGAAATAGTAAAAGTTGTAGATGGTGACGGTATAATCGCAAAGAATATAATCTCAAATAAAGAGGAAGAAATACGTTTTTATGGCATTGATGCACCAGAGTTGACCCCTTGCAAAAAACTAAAGCAGGACGAAAGAGAAACTCATTTATCAGGACGTTTCTTGATGGAGCTTGCACACCAGTCTTATGAGTTTTTGAGAACTAAGGCAAAGATTGGAAAGCGGATTACATTAATTCAAGAAGTAGGCAACGAGCAAGACCCATACGGCAGAACTTTGGCTTATGTGGTATTGCCTAACGGCAACACCTTAAACGAAATAATGGTCAAGAACGGCTTTGCAAAGCCTTATGATAAACTTTATTGTTCCGAACTACCAAAGTATCAAGAATTGAATTTGAGGGCTAAAACAAAGAAAAAAGGCTTATATTTGCTCGTAGATAGGTTCTAATTCAACAAAGGCATTTTCTCTTATTTGCCACCAATTTTACAGATTTTGTTGCCTATTTGTTGCCCAATATCCATAACTTATTGATTATCAAGTTAAGTTACTTTTTGTATCGGAAAGTAAAGTAGTATTCTAAATTCAAAAGTTAAGCAAATGAGCTTTAAAGAATACACTAATATGATGGACTTAGCATACCCAAACCAAAAATGAAAAACTTAATATCTTTTTATTTAGGAAGAATCTTAGATTACTCGTCGTCTTCATCTTCTTCATCAGCATCATCATAGTCATCATCATAACTATTGCTACTGCTATCATCTTCTTGGTCAAAATCATCAAAGTCATTGCCAACACCAGATGGAATTTCTTTACTCACTACATCATCAAAATCATCATCGCTGTCATCTTCTTCAATATTATCTACCATTTTTTGTAACTGAGAGCTAACTTTAACCAAATAAGAAATATCATTCACTTCTATTGGTACAGCAGAGACTAACTCTTTTTTAGCATTTACAAACTTAATAATTGCTTTGTTATAACCAAACGGATATTTTTCCGACAAAGCTTGTAGTACCTCATCTGGTACATTCTTGTAATCTACAATAATTTTTTTCTTCACTGGCGGATTGTTTTTACTTTCTATTGTTGCGTTTTTTTGTACTATTGTTTCGTTTTGTTTCGTTGCTTGAGTTTTTGTAGACTCAGTTTTATTTATTGTTTTTGATTTAGTCTGTGTTTCGGTTTTTTTATTATCTGCTTTTTTTGTTTCAACAGCTTTCTTACTTATCACTTTTTTAGGAGTAGCAGTTACTTCTTTTTTCTTAGGTGTTTTTGTAGTTGTTTTTGTAGCCGTAGATTTGCTAGGAGCTTTAGCTGTTTCCATTTTTTTACTAGCCACTTTTTTAGGCGTAACCACAGTTGGTTTCTTAGGTGTAGCTTTTACTGTTTTTTCTTGTACTGATTTTTTTGCTGTAGCTTTTTTAGGCGTAGCAGCTACTTCCTTTTTCTTAGGTGTTTTAGCGGTTGTTTTTGTAGCCGTAGATTTACTAGCTGTTTTGGTAGTTGTAGTAGCTTTCTTATTTGCCACTTTTTTCACTGGCTTAGATGCAGTAGTACTACTTTTCTTTTTTGCAACTGGCGTTGGTTTTTCCACTTTCTCTGATTTCTTCTTCGCATCTGCTTTTTTTGATTTGGAATCTGAAAAAATGGACTTGATTATTTTAGAAATCATAAACAGAGATTTACTCAACAAATATGCAAATCTTTTTCAAAAAAAAAATCTTTTTTCAAAAAAAAATCACAAGCAAATTAATCCATTAAACCATAAGTTAAAGAAGTAATAACATTATAAATTCATAGGAATTAATATTTTAGTACAATTTTTAAATTATGATAGAAACAGATATTTGCATTATAGGTGCTGGACCAGTTGGTTTATTTACAGTTTTTGAAGCAGGATTGTTAAAAATGAGATGCCATTTAGTAGATTATTTACCACAACCAGGCGGTCAGCTTTCCGAAATTTATCCTAAAAAACCCATTTATGATATACCAGGTTTTCCTACAGTTTTAGCACAAGAGTTGGTAGACAATTTAATGGAACAAGCAAAACCATTTGATCCAACATTTACACTAGGCGAAAGAGTAGAAAGCATAGATAAACAAGAAGATGAATCATTTATACTAACAACACATGTAGGTTCTAAAATACATGCTAAAATAATTTGTATTGCTGGTGGACTAGGTGTGTTTGAGCCAAGAAAACCTGCTATTTCAAATATTAATGATTATGAAAATAAAGGTATTGAGTATATGGTGCTTGATCCTGAGAAATTTAGAAATAAGAAAATTGTAATTGCTGGTGGTGGTGATAGTGCTTTGGATTGGACGATGTTTCTAGCAGATATTGCAGAAGAGTTGACTTTAGTACATCGTGGCGAAACCTTTAGAGGTGCACCAGATAGCGTAGATAAATGTAAACAACTAGCAGAAGATGGAAAAATCAATATGGTATTAAACTCAAATGTTACTCACTTACACGGAAACGATGCTTTAGAACGAGTATCTATCACCAATAAAGATGGAGAAGTTACCGACAAAGAAGTACATCACTTTTTAGCATTGTTTGGTTTAAGTCCAAAACTAGGACCAATTGCTAATTGGGGTTTAAATATTGATAAAAATGCCATTCTTGTAGATACTAGAGATTATAGTACTAACATAAAAGGAATTTATGCTATTGGCGATATTAATACTTACGATGGCAAATTAAAATTAATTTTATGCGGATTTCATGAAGCAGCATTGATGTGTCATAGTGCCTCTGAAATGATAAGCGGAAAAAAACCAACTTTAAAATACACCACCGTAAATGGTGTAAATGCTTTTTAATTTATAATTATGGAGAGTATAACTGTATTTGTTCAAGACGAAAACTTCGAGTTTAAACCAATCGAAATTCCTTTAGGTATAGAGTTGAGTTTAATGGAAATTCTTAAAGGAGAAGGTTATCCAATAGAAGCAATTTGTGGCGGAATGGCCCTTTGTGCTACTTGTAGAGTAGAAGTACTCAATAACGAAGAAATTAATCTTTTTGAAGCAACCGATGACGAATTGTGTATTTTAGATACACTTCCATGTAACACAGGAAACTGTAGGTTGTCTTGTCAAATTAAAATTTCAGAACAAATAAACGGACTAAAATTTAGATTGCCACAAGAAGAGTTGGTATAGTTATTTTTTAACTATAATATATTATTCCTTTTGCATTTTATCTTTAGGAATTAAAATATATAGAATCCATTCTACTTTGAAGTAAGTTGCTCTCTTGCCATCATAGTTTATATTAAATTCATATATATAATGTATTGATACTAACTTTATCAAATGCCATTAGTAATAATGTTGTAATAATCAAATTTAAAAAATAGATGCGTAGCTTTGCGTAATTAATGAAAACCAAATCGCACAAAAAAGATAAAGTCAATGTAATAACCTTAGGTTGTTCTAAAAACTTGGTCGATTCTGAAGTACTGATTGCACAGTTACAACACAACGAAATTGATACTACACATCAAGCTGAAGAAGACGATGCCAATATTATTATTATTAATACTTGTGGATTTATAGACAGAGCCAAAGAAGAATCTATCAATACCATACTTGAATATACCGAAGCTAAAAAACATGGCAACATTGATAAACTATATGTAACTGGTTGCTTATCGCATCGATATAAAGACGAATTAAAAGTAGAATTTCCAGAAGTAGACGATTTTTTTGGTACTTTAGAATTACCAAATATCTTAGCAAAATTTAATGCCGATTATAAACACGAATTACTTGGAGAAAGAGTTTTAACTACACCAAATCACTACACTTATTTAAAAATTGCAGAAGGTTGTAATAGAACATGTTCTTTTTGTGCCATTCCAATTATGCGTGGCAATCATGTATCTAAAACCATAGAAGACCTAATTGCAGAAGCCAAAAATTTAGCCAAGCAAGGTGTAAAAGAAATTATGTTAATTGCTCAAGAATTAACTTACTACGGTTTAGACATCTATAAAAAAAGAGCATTGGCAGATTTATTGTATCAATTAAATGAAGTTGATGGTATTGAATGGATTCGTTTGCATTATGCTTATCCTTCTAAATTTCCTTTAGATGTAATTGATGCCATAAAAAATTGTAGTAAAGTGTGTCATTACTTAGATATTCCATTACAACATGCTAACGACAATGTACTAAAGTCTATGCAACGACAAATTACACAAGCAGAAACTAAAGCACTCATTCAAGAAATAAGAACAGCTATTCCAGATATTGCTATTCGTACTACGATGTTGGTTGGTTATCCAAATGAAAGCGAAGCAGATTTTGAAGATTTGTGCCATTTTGTAAAAGAAATGCAATTTGAGCGATTAGGTGTTTTTCAATATTCGCACGAAGAAGGTACAAGTGCTTACGAATTGGAAGACAATATTCCAGACGAAGTAAAAGAAGAACGAGTAGCCATGTTAATGCAAATTCAACAAGATATTTCCTACGAAAAAAATCAAGAGAAGATTGGTAAACGCTATAAAGTTTTAATTGATAGTATAGAAGGCGATTATTTTATAGGAAGAACAGAATACGACTCACCAGAAGTGGATAATGAAGTATTGATTGAAGCTAAAAACAATTATTGTAGAGTAGGCGATTTTTGTACTGTAATCATAGACGATGCTACTGATTTTGATTTATATGGCACAGTAGTTAAATAATAATAATTTTATAATATATTTATAGATAATAGTATTGGATATTTTAATTTCAAAAACTTTAATAATCAATTAAACCAAGTTTGTTCACAACTATTATTGGAATAACTAAATTCGACTAGATTTTTGCACTTGATTTATTCCAAACTGATTTTGGAATTTGTTTTTTTCTTTCCCAAAGCGTCTCTCGTAAGAGGACGCTTAAATACAACAAAGTGTTATAAATTAAAAAATATAAATTATGAAAAAACACAATTTTGGAGCAGGACCATCAATACTACCAGATGAAGTATTTCAACAAGCAGCACAAGCGTGTATAGAAATCAACAACAGTGGTTTGTCGCTATTAGAAATATCGCATCGTAGTAAAATATTTGACGATATATTAGAAGAAACACTACAATTAATTAGAGAACTACTCAATATTTCTAATGATTATGAAGTATTGCTGATGCAAGGTGGAGCCAATATGCAATTTACGCTAGTACCTTATAATTTACTAGCAGAAAATCAAACAGCATGTTATTTAGACACAGGCGTTTGGTCTTCAAAATCAATTAAAGAAGCAGCTTTATTTGGAAATATAAATGTAGTAGCAAGTAGCAAAGATAAAGTGTATAATTATATTCCAAAAAATTATACCATAAATAAAGAAGCAAATTACTTCCATATCACTACAAATAATACCATTTACGGAACTGAAATTCTAGAAGACTTATCTGTAGACATTCCTTTAGTTGCCGACATGAGTTCTGACATTTTTAGTAGACCAATCGACATTAATAAATATGGTTTGATTTACGCTGGAGCTCAAAAAAACCTAGGAAGTGCTGGTGTAACTATGGTTATTATTCGCAAAGATTTGCTACAATATCAACCAAGAGTTAAAGCTACCATTTTCGATTACGATACCTTTGCTAAGAATAACTCGTTGTACAATACACCACCAGTTTTTGCTATTTATACTTGCTTGCTTACACTAAGATGGTTAAAAAACTTAGGTGGATTATCTGAAATGGAAAAACGAAATATTGCTAAAGCTACTTTATTGTATCAAGAAATAGATAGAAATCCACTGTTTAACGGACATGCAGTTGTACAAGACAGAAGCAGAATGAATATTACATTTACTGCAATTAATGAAAGTGTAGAAAAACAGTTTTTAAGTTTTGTAGAATCTTATAATATTCATGGAATTAAAGGTTATAGAACAGTAGGCGGATTTAGAGCATCGTGTTACAATGCATTGCCAATAGAAAGTGTAGCTGTACTAGTAGATGCCATGCAAGCGTTTGAAAAATCATTGTAACCTATATTTCCTTCTGTGTAGATACTGAAATAAGTTCAGCATGGTTTAGAGATGCTACTATATTATTTATTATACTTACTTACAGATGCTGAAACCTACCTGTTCGGAGACAGGCAAGTTCAGCAATAACTAGATGCTTCGCTTCGTTACACTACGCTCAATAGGATAAATAAACAGAAAATTCTTACTACACGATATAGTTACTCAATATTGGTAATGTACTGAAAAATAGTTGGTGCATTTGACAAAAATAATGTTTAGCTTTCTCCAGTTAATCTGAAGAGGATAAAAGCACTGGTGGAGACCAACTTTTTAGCAATAGGATTAATGTATATACAAAAAATGGGTTGATAGATAACTATCAACCTTTTTCATTTTTTGGTATACTTGATGGCTAAAAAAACTCTATTTTTCATTAGATAAATACACATACCATTTGATGAAATTTATTCTATTTTTTAAAGTCAAACCTCTGTGCAAATCAAGATGATTTTTTAGATGGCTAAAATAACCTTCAATTCCATTTGTTGTTCTTGGTATTTTTGGATTTTCTAAATAGTGAAACATATTAGGCAATGCTCTTTTTATTGAGAAGTAGGATCTTCTTAGTAGTTTATGAGTATACCAATACCTTCTAGTTTCTAAGTTAATAGTCTTTTCATTAAGATAGTCTTTGTGTCTTTCATACCATAGCTTTAACTCTCTTGTCCACCATATTTTATCATTCTGTGTTTCTATTTTGAGTAATAGCAAAATATGTTTTCTAAGTTCTTGTCCTGCTATGTGTTTAGGGTATTTAGTAAGCCATAGTAAGCACATTCGTTGAATATGTACCAAGCATCTTTGTATAACTATATTACTGTCAGTATGTTTAATTGCTTTTAATATACTTTTAGCACCATCTGAGGTAATACTTTCTAATTTAATGCCTAAGTGTATTAAATTACTTAAATCTTCCTTAATCTCTTCAAAATGCTCTCCATCTGAAAAACGGATAAGTTGTGTATAGCCATCAAGATTATCTTGATAAGCTATTAAACAGAACTGTGCAAAATAAGTACCGTCCACTCTAAGATTAACTTGTTCTCTTTTTATGATTTTAACCGTGGGCGAACGCTCTAAAATTTTATAAAAGGTTCTTTGTAAGGTGTCTTTTGAATAACCACTATCTCTACATAATGTGTTGTAGGTTTGTCTTTCTATTATCCATTTCTTGAACCATATGAATCGGTTCTTTATTTTTTGTTCTGGTCTATTCCTTGTGAATAATATGCCACAGTTTTTACACTTAAATCTTTGCTTGTTTTGTTGTTTGCCCCAGCATATTACATCTAAACTACTACAGCTCCAACATCGCTTTTTTTTGCCATTTTTTAACAAAGAAAATATTTTATGAAATACATTTCATAAAATATCTAGTTTAACCTTTATTTATAGTACTCTTGATACAATACACCAACTATTTTTCAGTATTATGCCTCAATATTAAAAAAGATTCTTCGCTACACTGCGTTTCGCTCAGAACTCATCGGTAACGCAACCTTGTGATGCTGAGGATACTGTTTTTGCATATTTGTATAAAATACCGCGTTTTACTTTTAATGGTGGTGCTTGCCATGCTTTTCTTCTGTTCTGTAGTTCTTCATCGCTCACTAAAACATCAATGGTATTATTTACTGCATCTATTACAATAGTATCACCATCTTGAACTAAAGCTATATTGCCACCGTTTTGTGCTTCTGGTGTAACATGACCTACTACAAATCCGTGCGAACCACCACTAAATCTACCATCTGTAATTAAAGCGACTTCTTTTCCTAATCCTTCGCCCATTAAAACCGAAGTTGGCTTTAACATTTCTGGCATTCCTGGTGCACCTTTTGGCCCAACAAAACGAATAACGACTACATTACCTGCTTTAATTTCGCCTCTTTGCATAGCATCTATCGCTTGTTGTTCTGTATCGTAGCATTTGGCTGTACCTTCAAATTTCTCACCTTCTTTGCCTGTAATTTTTGCTACGGCACCTTCTGTTGCTAAGTTGCCAAACAAAATTCTTATATGTCCTGTTTTTTTAATTGGATTATCTAATGGATGAATTAAATCCTGACCTTCAGCTAAGTCTGGTAAATTGGCTACATTTTCTGCTAGTGTTTTACCAGTAACTGTTAAACAATCGCCGTGTAATAAACCGTGTTTCAACAATAATTTTGTAACTGCAGGAACACCACCAATTTTGTGTAAATCTTCCATTACATACTGTCCGCTTGGTCTAAAATCTGCCAACATAGGCGTAGATTCAGACAATCTAATAAAATCCTCTAACGATAAATCGACACCAATTGTTTTTGCCATAGCAATTAAGTGCATGACTGCATTGGTGCTTCCACCTAAAACTGTAACCATTCTAAAAGCATTTTCAAATGCCTTTTTCGTCATAATATCACTAGGTTTGATGTCTTTTTCAATCAATAATTTAATAGCATCAGCAGCTTGTTGTAGTTCTGCTTTTTTCTCTTCGCTTACCGCAGGATTACTAGCAGAATAAGGTAAACTCATTCCTAGCGTTTCTATAGCAGATGCCATAGTATTTGCTGTGTACATACCACCACAAGCACCAGCACCAGGACAAGCTTTATGTATGACTTCTTTATATTCTTCTTCAGAAATTTTATTGGCAAATTTTTGTCCGAGTGCTTCAAAAGCAGAAACGACATCTATTTTTTTACCATGATGAATTCCAGCAGCAATAGTTCCACCATAGACCATTAGAGAAGGACGATTTAAACGAGCCATGCCCATAATAACACCAGGCATATTTTTATCGCAACCTGCAATAGAAATAATAGCATCGTAGAACTGAGCACCTGCATTGGTTTCAATAGAATCTGCAATAACTTCTCTTGATACCAACGAATAACGCATACCAGAAGTTCCCATAGAAATTCCGTCGCTTACACCAATAGTATAAAAATTTAAACCTACTAAACCCAATTGATTGACTTTGCCTTTTAATCCAGCCGCCAATCCGTTTAAATGCATATTACAAGGATTTCCATCCCAACCTGTAGAAGCAATGCCTACTTGTGGTTTTTTCAAATCATCGTCTGTAAGTCCAATGGCATGCAACATTGCTTGAGCAGCTGGTTGTGTTGGATCTTGCGTTATGGTTTTGCTGTACTTATTTAATTCGCTCACAATAATATATTTTAAAATTTTCTAAATGTATTGGCTCTTTTTATTTGTTTAAGTAAATCGTAGTCTTGCTCATTTTTTAATAATGAACCAAAATAAGGTGGATCATTTTCTAAGTAATCTACTTTTTCTAAATCTGTTTTATTTAGACTTCCTAATTTTAATAATCTAATCCAATCTACCAATTCGCTAGTGGATGGTTTCTTTTTTAATCCGTTGATGTCTCTTAAACCATAAAATAATTTAAGTGCTTCTTGCATTAAATCTTCTTCTAAATTATTAAAATGTACATTGATAATATCTATCATTGTAGCTCTGTCTGGAAAACGGATATAATGAAAAAAACATCTTCTTAGAAAAGCATCTGGTAATTCTTTTTCGTTGTTTGAAGTAATAATTACAATAGGTCGTTTTTTCGCTTTAATGTTTTTTTGTAATTCATATACAAAAAATTCCATTTTATCTAACTCTAGTAATAAGTCGTTTGGAAATTCAATATCTGCTTTATCAATTTCATCAATTAAAAGGACAGCTTGCTCTTCTGCTTCGAATGCTTGCCACATACTACCTTTAATGATATAATTTTCTATCTCATTGACTTTAGTGTCGCCAAACTGAGAATCTCTTAATCGAGCTACAGCATCATACTCGTACAAACCTTGTTGTGCTGTAGTAGTTGATTTAATATGCCACGAATATATTTTTTTATTGAGTGCCTTAGCAACTTCAAATGCCAACAGCGTTTTACCTGTGCCAGGTTCACCTTTTATCAACAATGGTTTTTCTAAACTAATGGCTGCATTTACTGCTACTTGAAGTTCGTTTGTAGCAATGTAATTTTCGGTACCTTTAAATTCTTGTTTCATTTGCTGTTTGAAGATAAAAAAAAATGCCATCTGAAAGAACAGATGGCAACTTATTTTAAGTTATGATTTTATTAATCGTTTGGAACAGTATAGTTAGAAATTTGAGTTACATTGTTTTCTCCGACGATAGCTTTTACTTCTTCTAGTTTTTTATTCATTAAGTTTTCTACTACTGTTTTGCTTGGATTAACAAAGTAGTACACTTTCATTTCTTCATCTTGATTGATATCGTTAAATGCTTGACTGGCTTTTAACTGTGCTCTTTTTGCCAAAACATCTTGACTTTGAACATTGAACTCTTTAATTTCTGTGTACTGAGCTGTTTGGTTCCCATCAACAGATTTATAACAAACAACTCCTGCGTAAAACTTTTTTGCATTGCTTGCAGCAAATACTACTACAGAAGCTGCAAGCATTACTATGATTAATAATTTTTTCATTCTGTTAGAATTTACATCAAAGATAGTAAAAAGTTACAAAAGGTTGTATGTACTTATTTTTTATTGTTTTGCTATGATTATTGTTTTGAAAAATTCAATATCTAAAGATAATTTTCAATGAGCTTATTTATAAGTGTTTTAGCATAACATACAGAGTGATGCTGGTGGAAAAAAACTTAGATTTAAATAGATCTTAAAGGTGATACAGCTACGCTGTATTTTATAAATTTTCTATCATTTCTAATAAGGTTGAAGTGCTACGCACTTATTCAGCTACTAAAACATAAAACTAATATAATATAAATTAAATACTTATAATATTTTTTTTAGTATTTTTAAAACCGAACTCAGGTTATAAATATAACATACAGTGTCCTCTTCGAGTGACACTGATGGAGAAAAAAGATGAAGAGTTAAAACTTCTAATGCGTAATTTGGGTTTAACAAGCGTATTTATAAGTGTTTTAGCATAACATACAGAGTGATGCTGGTGGAGAAAAACTTAGATTTAAATAGATCTTAAAGGTGATACAGCTACGCTGTATTTTATAAATTTTCTATCATTTCTAATAAGGTTGAAGTGCTACGCACTTATTCAGTTACTAAAACATAAAACTAATATAATATAAATTATATAATTATAATATTTTTTAGTATTTTTAAAACCGAACTCAAGTTATAAATATAACATACAGTGTCCTCTTCGAGTGACACTGATGGAGTAAATTATTTTTTATTTTTTCGGAGTGCTTTCATGGCATCTGCTAATCCTTCGAGTGTTAGCGAAAACATTCTATCTTTAAATATTTGTTTTATTATTTGTAGTGATGGAATTCCGTCCCAATAATATTCATTAGATGGATTTAACCAAACAGCATTTGGAAATTTGTCTATCATTCGTTGTAGCCAAACTGCACCACTTTCATCGTTGTAGTGCTCTACACTTCCACCTTGATGTGTAATTTCGTAAGGCGACATGGTAGCATCTCCTACAAAAATAATTCTATAGTCTTTGTTGAATTTATGAATAACATCGAAAGTTGGAATTTTATCATCGTAGCGTAGATAGTTGTCTTTCCAAATTCGTTCGTACAAACAATTGTGAAAATAGTAGAACTCTAAATGTTTAAACTCGGATTTTGCAGCAGAAAACAATTGCTCGCAAACTTCTATGTGTGGATCCATCGAACCACCAACATCAAAAAACAAGAGTACTTTTACTTTATTTCTTTTAGATGCCTGCATTTGAATATCTAAATATCCTGCATTTTTACAAGTTTTTTCGATGGTAGTATGTAAGTCGAGTTCATCTTCAATGCCTTCGCGAGTTAAAATGCGTAGTTGCTTCAACGCCATTTTAATATTTCTGGTGTTGAGTTCTACATCCGAAGCATAATTTTGAAACTCTCTTTTGTCCCACACTTTTACCGCATTGCCTTGTCCACTTCCTTGTCCGCCAATTTTAATACCTTCTGAATGAAAGCCACCATGACCAAAAGGAGAAGTTCCGCCAGTGCCAATCCAAGTGTTGCCACCTTCGTGTTTTTCTTTTTGCTTGTTATAAATTTCTTCGAAGCGTTTCATTAGTGCTTCTAGTCCACCCAATTTTTCAATCATGGCTTTTTCTTCATCGGTAAACAGTCTATTGATTTGTTTGTCGAGCCAATCTTTTGGAATTGTTTTTTGTTCTAGTGCATCGTCAATAGCAATATTGTGAAAGTAATTGCCGAAGATAATATCAAATCTATCAAGATATTGTTCGTGTTTAATGAGTATGGTTTTGGTTAAATAGTAAAATTCATCAACATCAAATTGTACTACTCGTTGTTGCAATGCTTCTAGTACATTAAGGTACTCTGTAATGCTTACTGGTAGTCCTTCTTCTTTGAGTTGTAAATAGAAATCTAGAAACATGCACTAAATTTAAGTAAAAAATTAGCAATAACCATTTCAACAAATTATTATACTGTTTGGATATTGGATATTTTATGGTACGGTTTTATTGGAAATGGCTGGATAAAAAATGCCAGAAGGTAACTTCTGACGCCACGGGAATACAAACCTTTTATAGTAAACACTTCTTAGACATTGCTGTTCTTAGTGATTGATGGTTATTTTATTTTTTATTTCTTTTATAATTCTTATAATAAATATAATAGATATATAATTCATAAACAGGAAGAGCAATACATTTAAAAATTTAGTATAAAAAGCACTGCCATTAACTGGTGCTGCTATATTAGGATTTATATCTGATACGATAAGTTTAATACTATCTCCTACTATTAATTTATAAGTATCCAACCCTATACTACTGCTTATATTTACTGTCTTTATTTCTTTTTTATATTCATAATTAATATTATAATAAACAATCTTTCCTTCTGAGTCACTTCCATATGTTATATTACTTGTAGTACCCATAATTTTTGAGGTTGGAAATATTAATAGATATATAAAACTTTGGTAAGTTCTCAAAATTAATGGCAAAGAAAATAATGAAATTAATGTACAAACAATTCCGAAAAAATTACCTCTAAATATATTCATATTAAAATTACTATTATTCTAACTATGACTTTAAATAATCTTAGCTATAAATAATTAATACAAACTTATAACTTACATTACTAGAGAAATAGTTATGTTTATCAATCTAAAGGTAATAAAAAATATTATTTTTTATACTATAATTGGTAATAATTTATTCGTGTGTGTTACTATTCAACATTTTCTTGGAATAACTCTGATAGAAAAGAAATTGTTGTGGACGGTGATAACATCGCCCTAGGACGAAGAAGAAAGAATGCATATTTGTAGCTAATAAGCTATATTTGTATTAATAACTTTATTTTTAGAAACAATACACAATAACAATTATAAATTATTTTATATGAAAACTATAACTATTGAATTGCTTAATGATAATGCTATTCATCTTTTACAAGATTTAGAGCTTTTGAATATTATTAAACTGCCTCGTAAAGATGTTGATATTCCTGATTGGCATAAACCTATTATTGATGAAAGATTGGAATACTTGGAACAAAACCCTGATGATGTAACTGATTTTGATGATTTACTTGATGAGATAGAACGCTCTTTATGAAGTTGAGAAACAACCCTTTTGTTAAGCAGGATATGTATGATGCTGTTGCTTATTACAAAGATATAAATGCTACGCTTGCTAAACAGTTTTTGGATAAAGTTAAAAATGCTAAAACATTTATTGCTCAACGACCTTATGCTTGTCCTGTTAAGTACAAAGATGTTAGAACTATTTTGCTAAAGCAGTTTCCTTACCACATTCATTACCGTATTGACGAGAACAAACAAATTGTTTATGTTTTAGCTGTTATTTGTGCTTATACTAAACCTAGTGATTTTACGAGCAGATAAAAACACACACAACTTTACCAACCTTTTATAGTAGATGCTTCTTGGAGATTGCTGGGCTGTGTACATTGCCGTGAGCTATGAAAGCTCGCCAGCTTTGGAAATATAAATTAATTCTTTAACGGATTTTTATTGCAGTAATCTAACAAAGCTATATCTATATCTTTATACCCCAAAGCCATAGCTTGTTCTAAATCTTTACAACAACTATCTTTTTCGCCTAAATATGAATTTACTATGGCTCTATTGTAAAAAACTATGCCAATATTACTATTAAGTTTAATAGAGTAATTAAAATCATTTTTTGCTTCTTTAAATTTATTTAATTCAAGAAAAGATACGCCTCTATTAAAAAATAAAACTTCTGGATCATTAGTCTTGTTAAAATTGATAGCTTTAGAAAAATAAATTATTGCACTATCAAATTTTCTTAAGTTTTGATACACAATACCTTTTTGATTAATTGCTTGTAGATAATTGCTATCTATACTAATTGCTTTATCTAAATCTTCCATCGCTTTATTATACTCTCCTAAGTTTGTATATGCTTCTGCTCTGTGATAGTAATATTCTTCATTTAAAGGATAACCTTTTAATAATTCTTTGTATCCTAATACAGCCAAGTCGTTTCTATCTAGGTAAAGATTTACTTGTACTGATTTTTCCAATACTTCTAGACTGCCTGAACCTGCAATTATTACTTTATTTAAATCTTCAGATGCTTGTTTAAAATATTTTAATTCAAAATAGGATAACCCTCTTAAACTTAAGAGCTCTTTATTTTCTTTTTTTGCCAATCCTTTATTGGCTATCTCTATAACTTGTTGATAATTCTTATTGTTATATGCTATTTGTGCCTCTTTAACATAGTCTTTCGCACAAGAATTAAGACATAACAAACAATAAAATGCTATTGCATATATCCTCATA